>DASPZW010000556.1:0-5486 GCA_035636055.1 Actinomycetota bacterium | reverse complement strand
ATCGTCGGAATCGATCTCCAACCGTCCAATCTGGTTGTGGCCGAAATCGGTGAACCATATGTTGGCGTCGGGGCCGGTCGTGATGGCGTCCGGGTGACTGTCAGCGGTTGGGATGGCGAACCCGGTGATGTCTGCGGTGCCAGCGTGGGCGGGTGCGGCCGCGCCCAGCGTCGGCGCCGACAAAGCCATGGCGCCGACACGCGGAGTCGGGGTAGGCGTGGGCGTCGGCCTGGGGGTTGGCGAAGCAGCCCCGGCGGGCACGATCTGAGTGGGGATGTTCCAGCCCGTTACCCGAACGCTCGGGGTCCCCCCCAGATCGCCGGTGCGGTAGGTCGCGCTCAGGGTGGTCGACTCTCCCGGCCACAGGCTGACCTCGTTGTCGCTCCAGTGCACGGGAAGGACGGGGGCGCCGCCGGCGCCCAGGACGTGGGCGTCGACGAAGAAGGCCGGGGCCGTCTGCGTCGAGCTGTTCCGGAGCGTCACCGTGGTCGTGGTCATCCCGCTGGCGTCGGAGGTTGACGACGCCGTGGCCGAGAGCTGGGTCTGGGGCATCGACGAGAGGCCCGTCAGATCCCCGTAGCTCGTCGTCGGCGTGTACCGGTAATCGGTGTTGGCGTAGTCCAGCACATCAGGGGTGGTCGACAGCCAGTAGACGTTGCGGCTTACCTGGTTCCCGGAGCCGTCGGTCAGGGTGAGACGGACGAGGTAGGTCCTCGACAGCCCGGCGACGGCCGGGATCGTGAGGATCCTCGCCGAGGCTCCGTCGCCGCCGACGCTGACCCCCCCGACGGTCTGGGTGAACCTCTGGGTGCCATCGACGTCATAGACGTCGGCCCTCACGGTGAGCCCGGAGGCGGCCGCATGGCTGCGGTTGACGACGGCGACGGATCCATCGTCGTAGGAGTACTGCGCATGCAGGGCCTCGTTGGCCTTCTTGGTGCCGTAGTAGGCGCCGCCCTGGTCGAGGTAGGCGTCGAAGAGCTGCCAATGCAACGACGTCCACGCGCTGGTGAACTGCCAGTAGATGAGGCCGGTGGAGGGCAGGGAGGCGTCGCTGAAGTTGCGGGCGTAGGCCTCGAACTGCGCCCGGGTTGCCTCGTAGTTGGCGAGCTGGGCCTTGCGGACGTAGTCGGGCAGGCTGGTCGCCGGCCCGTACCGGCCGGCCAGCGCGTTGTCGAAGATGTGCAGGTTGTCGAAGTCCGTCCCCGCCAACCCCGCGTGGAATCGGGGCGCCCCCGGGTCTAGCCACAGCGTGGCCAGGTCGCTCTCCGACAGCATCCGGTTCAGGCTGTCGAGTGTGGGGATGTCCGGGCCGGCGCTGGCCTCGGAGTTGAATCCGTATGCCGCCCCCGTCTGGCGGTTGGCCCCGGCGGGCCGGGTGTTGTACCAGTAGGCGGGCGGAACCCACTCGTAGGGCCCGGGCTCCCGGAGCCCCGAGGCGCCGGTGACCGGCGCCGAGGAGAAGTCGTTGACCGAGCCGATGACGGGGTCCGGCCAGTCGGCGACGTTGAGGGCGCTGAGGTAGAGCTGCTCCGTCGAGGCGGAGGGGGCGGCGTCGCTGCCGATCAGAAAGGAGATCACGCTGGGGTGGTCCCGCAGGTCCCGTGCCTCGCTCGCCATGGAAGCGGCGGCGATGGCCTGGTCGGCGCCGGTCCAGCTCCCGTCCTTCTGCCACTTGCTGCAGCACTCCCAGCCGGGCAGCGCGAGGATGCCGTACGCGTCGGCCAGGTCGTAGAACTCATTCGTCTCCAGGTGCCCCTCGAGGCGGATGGCATTGAGGCCGAGGTCCAGCGCGTAGCGCATCTTGTCGCCGAGGATGATGGGATCCGACCGCAGGAACAGGTCCGGGGCCCACCCGGCGCCCCGGATCGGCAGGGGGTGCCCGTTGATGAGGTAGCGGCGGATCCCGTCGGATCCCACCGGTGCCGAGACGTCGCGGATCCCGAAGCGCTCGTGGGCGAGGTCCGAGGTCGCAGAGGAGACGGTTGCGGTCACGGTCAGGTCGTACAGGGGCTGGGATCCCATGCCGGCCGGCCACCAGATCTGCGGGTTGGCAAGCGAGAGCTGGGGGATGCTGGCCGGGTCGAAGGTCAGCGTCCGGGTGGCCCCCCCGGCGAGCGAGGCCCCCTGCGAGAAGGAGGCCGCTCCGATGGACCCCGTCACCACGGCGTTCACGGGGGCGGCCGAGTCGTTGCGGACGTCGACCTTCACCGTGAGGTCGGCCCGGTTGAGCGAGGGGACCGACACCTTGGTCAGCACGTGGGCGGATCGCAGCGCCACGGCGGCGCTCCGGCGCACCACGACGTCTCTGAAGATGCCCATGTTGTTGTCTGGCGGCGGGGGGTTCCAGTCGATCCAGCTCATCGTGAAGTCGCGTTGGGGATCGTTCGGATAGACCTCGAAGGCGACGGTGTTCGTGCCGGAATGCACCAGCGGGGTCAGCTTGAGCTCGTGGTCGGTGAAGGCGCCGGAGACCTGGCTCGCCGTGGCGACCTCGGTGCCGTTGACCCACACATCCGCGGCCGAGATCACCCCGCTCACCTCCAGGAAGGTGTTGAGGCCGCCGGAGGAATCGAGCGTGAAGTCGGAGCGGTACCACCACGGCACCTGGAAGTCGCCGGCGTTGACCGACTGCAGGTTCGTGGAGAAGAAGGGGTCGGGATACCTGTGGTTCGCCAGCAGCCCGGCGAACACCGTGGAGCGAGCCGCCACCGGGTACCACCCGCTCGTCGAGAACCCCGGCGTGGAGATGGCGCCCCCGCCATCGGCCACCGCTGCGGATGACTGGATCATGAACCCGGGGATGACCGTGGCCGACGGCGTTCCCGGGACCCCCGTGGGCGACGGGGACGGGGTCGGGGTGGGCGTGGGGGAGGGTGTCGGGCTCGGCGTTGGGCCGGACAGGGTGAGGTCGCCGGCGGCGAAGTGGTCCATGCTCCATCCGGCGCCTCCGTCCCAGCCGTCGAGGCCGACCTTGCCCGAGGCGAGGGGAGCGGGGTCGGTGGCGGTGACCTGCCACGTCGATGGCTCCGGCGATCCGTCCTGCCAGATCCGCACCGAGATCACCGCCGTGCTCCCCTGTGTCTGGACCCGTGCCCGCTCCCAGTAGGCGGTGTTGTTGGCGGCGGCGAAGGGAATCTGGGCGAGGGCGCTCAGCTTGCCCCCGCCGTTGCGGTAGACGTCGAGCTCCGGGGTGTTGTTGGGCGAGGCCAGTCCGGCGGCGTAGAAGTCGCTCGCATCCACGAACCGCAGGATCACCCTCCCGTCGTCGGCGCCGACGTCCCCGGTCGAGAACCGCACCAGCCCTTCAACCTCGGACGCCGTCGCCGACTCCAGGGTGGAGTAGGCGGCGGAGCTGGAGCCTGTCCCGGAGATGGTTGCCTCGTTCCCCGACACCGACAACTCGGAGCTGCTGCCTGCCTGGAGCGTCCAGGCCTGCCCGTCGCTGGCGCTGCCCCAGCCGTTCGATACCGTGCGTCCCGCAAACGTGTCCTGAGCGATGATGCCGCCGCTCACCGTCGGGGCCGGCAGCCCTGCGGCGGCGAAGGCCACAAGAGAGAGCAGCAGGACGACCGGCAGGAGCCACGCCAGGAGCTTGACGTGTCTCTTCAGGCGCCGGCCCGCGGCCGTGCGCGCCGCCAATCTCCACGTCCTCCTAACGGCCAAGCTGGCTCTCATCGACCGCGGTATCCCTTCTGGCCACTGCTGGGAAAGGCCTGGATGCTGGCGTCAATCGTCGGAATCGATCTCCAACCATTCCGATCTGGTTGTGGCCCACGTTCCCTCCCGCCTGCTCTCACCACGACGATGTTGGGTGAGGACCGGTCTTCCTTCCAGAGGCACCCCTGCCCGAACGACGGCCTCGCCTACGTGCGGACGAGCCCCAAAGAGGGGGCGGCGGTGCCCCTCGACTTGGGCGGAGACCAGCGCGACCCTAGGTGACGGCTGCAGTCGAATTGTGGCGGTGGGGATGTCGGGAGGGTTCTTCGAGAACGTGGCCTGGGTCCGTCTCGGCCAGGCCCGCTCGGAACTGCCCGACGGCGGGTCGCTGACGGTTGGCCGACGGTCGACGTGCGACATCCGCGTCGGAGCCGCGACGCCCGGTCCTGAGAACCTTGGCGTCTCCCGGCAGGCGGCCACCCTGACCTATGGCAACGACCGCCCGTGGGTCGGCAACCATCGGCCACCCGGCCGCTGCTCGTCCGGCCTCAGGAGGGAGTGGTGTACCTGCTTCGGCGCGGGGACATGATCTCGCTGGCGGATGCTCGCATCGAGGTCGTGCTCGAGGGGCACCGCCGCAACTACCGCGTGACGGTGGAGCTGCCGGGCGCGGCCCCGCTCGAGGAGGAGTCCAAGCCGAGCCCGAGGACCGCCGCCACCGAACCGGCGCTGGTGCTGGCGGCACACGAGCGCCGGCTCCTGGCCGCGATCTGCGGGCCGCTCCTCGTGGGCCGGGGAGCCCGAGAGCCTGCCAGCTACGAGGAGGCAGCCCGGCGGTTGGGGGTCTCCCACACCCTGCGCAACAAGCTCGACGAGCTGCGAGGCCGACTGATGGAGCAGGGGGTGCCCGGCGTGGAGGGACCCCAGGCCAAGGACCGCCTGGCCCACTATGCCGTCGCATCGGGCTCCATCACGTTGGCGGACGTCCAGGCGCTGGGCCCCAGCCGGGCGGGGAGTGACGGTGGCGCAACCGGGCCCGACCACTGATCCGGGCCAGCCGATCCCCTTGCCGCCGTCCGGGGCCGAGCCCTCCGGGGACCTCTTCGCGGGCCCGGTCGACCGCCCGGACGACTGGAGGGAGGCAACAAGCGACATCCGGGCGGAAAACCAGTCAGGCACGAATTACACGTCGACGGTCGTCGGGTCGTCCCGGGGATTCCAGAAGTCGATGA
Source organism: Actinomycetota bacterium (assembly GCA_035636055.1). Taxonomy (GTDB): domain Bacteria; phylum Actinomycetota; class CADDZG01; order JAHWKV01; family JAOPZY01; genus JAOPZY01. Next base: position 594 of record DASPZW010000556.1, on the reverse strand, counting down.
GGAGGAGGCGCGCGGCCCGAAGGGTTGTCCTCTGCGCTGCCCGCCTCGTGCAAGTTCCGCTCGGCGACGTGGGGATCCGTCACGGCGAGTGCATCGACCGAGTTGCTCGCGGCGTGCCGGGAGGTCGTCGGGAGTGCAAACGAAGGCGGCCGCGGATAACGCGGAGGCTCAGGGGTAACGTGCCTGGAGTGCCTCGGGCGAGATCGACCCGGCCGCTAGTCGCTCGGCCAGCTCCCTCATGGTCGCTCCGGGAAACCGGCGGTGCCCCCCAAGGGTCTGAACGTAGGGCAGCTTGCCCTCTTTGGCCCACCGCGACCCGCCCTCGGCGACACATGGAGCAACCGCCCGACCTGAGCTGCAGGCAGGTACTCCGAACCTCCGGTCTCTCCCATGGCGACCCTCCCCGGATGCAACAGTCCGACGACCTGGACGCTCCGTTGCTTCTACGCAATGTTAGTCGCTGTAGCACGATGATCAAAGCATTCTGAGGGCGCGAACCGACGAGCCTCTCTGGCACGACGCCTTGGCTAGGGTGCCGTCGCTTCCCCGTTCCTGGGAGCCGCGCCCGGTCAGCCCTCGTCGGGCTCGCTGATC
>DASPZW010000555.1:0-3645 GCA_035636055.1 Actinomycetota bacterium | reverse complement strand
CTCCCTTCGACGCCGGCACGCTCCCCCGACGCCCTCGCCACCTCGGCGACGGCAGCCTCGACCAGCGCGTGGTCCGGCGCCCACCGGCACAACGGGTCCGTCCTTGCCGCATCGCCCGTCAGGCCGAAGGCCTGGCACCGGCAGCCGCCGCCGTCAACGAAGCGCCGGTCGCACGAACGGCACGGCTCGGGCATCCACTCCACACCTCGGAACGCGTTGAAGGCAGGGGAGGCCTCCCAGATCCATCGCAGGCTGCGCTGCCGCTAACGCGAGGCCAGCGATCGACGAGGCCGCCGGGCATGGCAACGCCCGCCCGTCGGGTGCGATGGTCAACGACTGGCGACCCCACCCCCCCCATGCAGGGCTTGGGGTAGGTCTCGTAGTAGTCGGGCAGCACCCATCACCTCCAGCACGGCGTCCAGCCCGGCCCTCCTCCGCCGGCATGCGGCCTCGGCCGCCACCACCTGCCCAGCGCTCGGGAGAAGCGCCCCGCGGTTGCGCAGAGCCCAGCCGTAGAACTGGACGTTGGCAAGCTCCAGACGCCCGGCTCCGAGGCCGAGGGCCAGGTCGATGATCTCTTCGACCCGGTCGATGTTGTAGCGATGGATGACGGCATTGATGCTGAGGGCGAGACCAGCGTCCCGGGCCGCCGTGGCTGCCGCCAGCTTCGCGGTGTGCACCCTGCGCCCCGCCACGACGTCACCCGCTTTGGGCTCGTCCGCCTGGAAGCTGACCTGGACATGGCGGAGGCCGGCGTCGGCCAGCGCGGCCGCCCGTCCGGGGCTGAGGCCCACCCCGCTCGTGATCAGGTTCGTGTAGAGCCCGCAACCGGAAGCCTCGGCGACGAGCTCCTCGAGGTCGGGCCGGAGGAGGGGCTCGCCCCCGCTGAGGTGCAGGTGCAGGACACCGAGCCCGGCGGCCTCACGGATCACGCGCCGCCATTCGGATGGCTCCAGCTCCTTCGCCCGCTCGGCCAGGGTGAGCGGATTCGAGCAGTAGACGCACCGCAGCGGGCAGGCGTGGGTGAGCTCGGCGATCAGTGACACGGGCGGGATCACCGGACCCACCCCAGGGCTCGCGCCCGCTGCAGGAAGCGAGCCACGCCCGCTTTCATTTGGCCCACATCCGGACTGTCCTGACTGTCCGAACCCTGCTCCCGGTAGGTGTCCCGCAGCTCGCGCTCGATGTCCTCCGGCGTGTGCCGGGCGTCGCAGCGCAGGATGGCCCCGGCGGAAGGGTTGAGCAACACTGCCCGCTCGGGGAGCAGCAGCACGTCCGCCCGGCGCGTGGGGTCGTAGCGGAGCAAGGCGTTAGTGGCGAGAACCGGCCGCCACTGCTGGCTCATCGAATCGCGTCGATGGCATCGAGGAGCGAGGTCAGCACGTCACATTTGAAGGCCACGGCGTCGATCGCCCGCTCCTGGTCCTCCCGGCTGGCAGTTGCAGCGAGCAGCAACTCCATTGCCTGGTCGGACTCGGTCGCCGCCACGCCGGCATGGCGGGCGAAGTACGCCATGTCCTCGGCGGCGATGCCGTGGTAGCGGGCCAGGGCCTCCATGCGCGTCCTCATCAGGTCGGGCACGAAGAGCTGCGTCAGCGAAGCGGCGACCCCCTCCTGCCAGGTCCGCTCGGCGCAGAAGTGCTTATAGGCATCCACAGCGAAGCGCACGCCTGGCACCACCCTGGACCCGCCCTCCGTCTCCTCACGGCTGAGTCCTACCGCCTCGGCGAGACGGAGCCACTGCTCGAGTCCGCCCTCGTCTGCGCCGCTGCCGTCCTGGTCGATCAGACGGCCAACCCACACCCGTCGCTCCCGCCTCGATGGCAGCCGGGCCAGGAGGATGGCGTCCTTGACGACGACGCCCTGCTGGTAACAGAAGCGGTTCGCCACCCAGTCCTGGAGCTCTTCGCCTGTCAGTTCGCCGCGGTGCATCCGCTGGTGAAAGGGGTGGCTGTGGTGATAGCGGGCATCGAGCACCTCCCGGACCTTGGCTTCGAACTCGTCGCGTGACCACGGTTGGCTCATCACTAGACCTCCAGCTCCATGCCGTCGCGCCCGACCTCGATGCCCGCGGCCACAATGTGGGCGTGCTCCTCCGACTGCTCGTCGACCATGGGGTTCGTGTTGTTGATGTGGACATAGATGCGCCGGCGAGCCGGGACGCCCGCAAGCCGGGCTGCGCTGCCGGCCTGCCCGCCGACCGGCAGGTGGCCCATCTCGGAGGCGCCGCGCCCTCCGACACCGGCGTCGGCCATCTCGGCCTCCGACCAGAAGGTCCCGTCCATCAGCACGCAGTCCGCCTGCGCCAGCTCCTGCTCAAGCGGCGCCAACCACTCGGCGACCCCCGGAGCGTAGACGGCGACCCCGCCCGTCTGATGGTCATGCATCCGGTACGCAACGGACCACGCCACACCCGGTGCGGCCCCGAGGTACCGAGGCGGCCCACCTCCGAGTGGCAAGGCCTGGACCTCGACCCCGCCGGCGAGCCCGAAGCTGCCCCCTGGGGCGACGGGGACCCACCGGACGTCGCAGAACGCCTCCAGGACGGCGTCGAACGCCAGGGCGTGCGAAATGGCATCGAGCACCGACGCCGTGGCAAACACGTCAAGGGTGGCTCCCTGGCGGAGGGCCAGCAGCCCCGAGACATGGTCCAGCTCGGCGTCGGTGAGCAGGACGCCCCGGATCGGCGTGTCACGCGGACCCGGCCCCGGCTGCAGGGGCGCGAACGATTCGACCTGCGCCCCGACATCGGGGGAGGCATTCAACAGATACCAGGCCGTCCCGTCACCGGAGACCGCCACACTGTCCTGCAGCCGGGGAAGGCAGCTCGCGACCCCCGAACGAGCACGGCTGCAGAGCTCGCATGCACAGTTCCACTGCGGGAAACCGCCGCCCGCAGCGGTGCCGAGCACCTTGAGCAACACGGTCAGGGCCTTCCCGCCCGCCGAGCATCATCGCCGGTAGGCATAGGCGGTGACCTCTGCCGAGGCCTCGATCACCTCGAACGCGGGCTCCTGCCACAGCGGCGGCCTCGCGGCCACGTCGGGATCCTCAGGTGGAACCGCCCGTTCGAGCTGTGCTTCGGTCGCCGTCCGTTCCGAGTCCAATTTTCGATCCCCCTTTCTAGGGCACCTGCAGGGCAAGAGCCCCATCTCGTCGAATCGGCTTAAGCCAGCCATTGCCCTTATAGCACCGGGTCACGCAGGAGACAACCGCACGCGACGCCGGGGACCCCGGAACGTGAGACCTGAAGGTGAGATTGGCGTCCGGCCTAGATGAATGATTCCAAGGGCTCAGCTGTGATCGAAGGCGATCAGGGACCGCAGTGGCGCCTGGCCGGCATGAGAGTTGTGCCAGACGGCTGCCGTGAGTGCCAGCAGCCGCTGGAGGACCCTGGCGAACACGCCTTCATCCGTTCGGCCACCGTGGCGCTCAAGGTCGAGCTGGCCCTTCAGGGTGTCGTTCACGGATTCGATGAGCTGGCGCAGTGGCTTCAGGAACCGGCTGTGGGGCCGTGCCTTCTCGTTGGAACGGGCCGGACGGATGAGCGTGGCGCCATGATCGGCAAGGAAGAGCTCGAGCTCGGCGCTGGCGTAGCCCTTGTCCCCCATGATCTTCTGCCCGGGACGACTGGCGAGCAGGTGC
>DASPZW010000554.1:0-3921 GCA_035636055.1 Actinomycetota bacterium | reverse complement strand
TCCCGTCGGGCAGCACCCGTGACTTCGCCTGGAGGCTGAGGCCGAGCCGGAGCGCGATGGCGTCGAGCTCGTCCGTCGCCACGCACCAGAGCATGAGACCGGGGGCTTGCTGGATGTGCCGTACGTAGCCGCTGCCCACGGGGTCCGCCGCCGCCTCGTCTGGGTCGACCACGGCCAGCAACTCGAGATAGGTGGAGCCGAGGGGCACGATGCGGTTGGCGGTGCCCCAATCGGGATGCCGCCCGCCCGGCATCGAGGCCAGGCCGTAGCGTGCCTGGACGCTGGCGGCGGCCCGGTCCAGATCGTCGACCCCCCACACGACGTGGTCGATGTGCAGCGCCATGAGCTGCGACTTTATTCGGGTTGTCCGACCCTTGCCAGCAAAGTGTCCCACTCCGCTGGGGACAGACCCGCCTCCACCGCCTCCATCAGCAGGGCTGCAAGCCGGCGGTCGGCGTGGTTGAGGTGCGCGATCAGACCGACGGTCACCGGATGCTGCGGCCGGGACTCCGACACGACGGCGTCGCCCGCCGCCACGTCGCCCTGCTCGACGACGGCGAGGTACGTTCCCGCCCTCGCCGCCTCCAGGAAACGCCGGGGGAACCGCTGGGTCCCCATGCGGAAGCCGAGCTTCCAGCAGGGGAAGCGGGGTGCGGTGACCTGAAGGAGTGCACTCCCGGCCCGCACCTGCTCGCCGATGCGCAGGGCGCTGAGATCGATGCCGGCGGTGGTCAGGTTGTCGCCGAAGGTCCCCGGGCCGATCGCCCGGCCGAGTTCCTCGCTCCACCAGGCGTAGTCCTCGGCAGCGTAGGAGTACACGGCCTTGGTCGGACCGCCGTGCACCGTCAGATCCGCCTGGTGGTCGCCGCTGACCTGCTCGGGCAGGATGGCGAGGCGCTCCGGCACCGGTTCCTTCCAGATGGCGGTCGTCCGGGTGCGGCCGCGGTAGACGATCTCGCGCACCGACCCCACGTTGACCGACATGACCTGGCCGCTCAGCATGGTTTCCATGTTTTAATAAGTCTTGATGAGTGTAAAATTAGCATGTGTGGTCATCATCGCCGTCCTGACGTGCCTGTTTGCCCTGCCGGGCCTGGTGATCTTCCTGCTGATCGCCGGCTCCGCCGTTCCGGTAGCGGCCAACGCTGCGGCGGCTGGGGACATTCCCCCCGTGGCGATGGCCGCCTACACCGATGCCGCTGCCCGGGTCGGCGACCTCGTCACGGGGTGCACCGTCCCGGCCCCCGTCCTCATGGCAATCGGGAAGGTGGAGAGCAACCACGCGACGCCCGTCATCGGGGCGGCCCTCGACGGTTCGATCCCGGGCACGGCCACGGTGCACGATACCGACGGCGGCGCCCTGGACGGGGACCCGGTGTGGGACCACGCCGTGGGGCCGATGCAGATCCTGCCCTCGACGTGGCGGGCATGGGGGCAGGACGCCAACGGCGACGGCGTGGCGGACCCGCAGGACTACGCCGACGCCGCCCTGACCGCGGCGGTCATCCTCTGCCACGATGCCGGCGGGCCCGCAGATGCCCGCGGGCTCGCCCGTGCCGACCTCACCGTTCCCGCCACCCTGGCGACCGCCCTGCACGGCTACAACGACGCTGACGCCTACGTCGCCGAGGTCATGGCCTGGGCTGCGTGGTACGGGGAGTCCGGCCGTGCGGCTAGATCGGCAGCATGACTTCCTTCGCTTCGCCCTCCAGGGGCAGCACTTCGTACGTCTCCTGGGGCCCCGGATGGTTGATGAAGCCCAGGGTCGCCGTCTTTATCCCGACACTGTCGAAGCTGGCCGGGTGGTCCCCGGTCACGCCGGTGACCCGGGGCAGGGCGATGGTGAAGGTCAGCCTTCCCGCGTCCGGAGGGCCCCCCCTGAGGCTCACGGTGAGCAACGTGCCGAGGGGGCTGTCGAGGCGCCCGATTTGCGACCCGTAGAAGGTGAAGTCTCCTTCGGGCCCTGGTAACGGAGTTCCCCTCCCGAGTGATCCTGGCCGGCCTCGATCGGGCCGGGCGTGGTGGGGAAGAAGGTGACTTCCGTGTCGTCCCCGGTGAACGTGTACTCGTTGGGCTGCGCAGCATCTCCACCTGCGCCTGCACCAGCACCACCCTCGTCATATCTGACTGCCATCTCGCGTCTCCCTTGCGCTTGGACCTGGAACAATCCGTCCAGGCCGTCCGATCTGAGGACGACGATACGGCGCGACCGGGGGGCACAGCATCATGGAGAACCCTGACCCTTAACGCTTCGGTGTGAGCCGCGGAGGCGTGGAAGTTCTGGTACGCAGAGCCCGCTTTTCTTCCACACCTCCGGCGCCCACCTGACGCTGATGACATGCCGGCGGGAGCTCTACCCCCGAGGCAGCGGCGCCCGCTCGATCGCGTTGGCAACCCATCCCGCGAGCTCATCGAGGAAGCCGGGGTCGATGCCGTGCCGCAGCGGGGACTCCCGGTACAGCACATCGGCGCCCGCCGCGACGAGGCGGTCTCGGGCCTGGCGGCCGAACTCGACGGAGATGACGTTGTCGTAGGTCCCATGGCCGATCGCCACGGGCGGGAGGGGGGCCGACAGGTCGAGGTCGAAACCCTCGACCGACGGCATGAACCCGCTCAGTGGCACGAGTGCCGCCGGCCGGGGCCGCCCTGCCCCAAGGCCCAGGGCGTGGGTCATGACCGCACCCTGCGAGAAGCCGCCGAGCACGGTGCGCTCCGGTGGGATCCCGGTGGTACGGGCAAGCTCGTCGAGCCAGCCCGACACAATGCGGTAGGTCGCGTGGAACGTCTCGGGGTCCGGGTAGCCGACCTGGCGCGTGATGTACCAGTGGGCCCCGCCCGGCGGCAGGGCGCGCGGCCCACGGGGGGTGACGCCGAGGAGGCGCCGCTCCGGATCCAGGTCGTCCAACAGCCGGTAGAGGTCGTACTCGTCCGATCCCCTCCCGTGGAACAGCACCAGCGCGCCTTCGGGCTCCCCGGTCGCCGGCCGGACGAGGTACGTGAGGTCCTCCAGCCCGCTCATCGGACCAGCCTCCGGCGCGGGTCGGGGAGCGGCGTGAGGATGCCGTCGAGCCGGCTCCGGAGGTGTTCGAACGCAGGTGGCAACGAGAGCGACTCGCCAAGGTGCGCCGGGTCCTCGTCGGTGGCGAAGCCGGGGCCGATCGTCGCGATCTCGAACAGCACCCCGCTGGGCTCACGGAAGTAGATGGAGCGGAAATAGAAGCGGTCGATGACCGGCGTGGGCCGAGCCCCCGCCTCGACCAGGCGCTCGTGCCAGGCGACGTGGTCGTCCCTGGGCGAGGCCCAGGCGACGTGGTGCACGGTCCCGGCACCAGGGATGCCCCGTCCGGGTGCGTCGTCGTAGACGTACCGACCGCCACGCTGGCTGCCACGCGCCTCGAACGCGCTCGACCCTGCCGCGGGCTCGAAGCCCAGCGTCTGCTCGAGCAGGCCCCGGCTGCGGTCGGGATCGAAGCTGTAGGCCCGGACGGAGCCGAAGCCCTGCAGCGCAAGGTCGGCGGGGATCTCGGGATGCTCGGCGATGAGGGGCTGGTCCGTCACCGACGACACCTCGAGGGCGAGGCCCAAGCCCTCGGGATCGTCGAACTCGAGGCGGCCCGGGGTCCGCTGCGACTGGATGCCGTGGGCCAGCAGACGGTCCTCCCAGAACGACAGCGCCTCGTCCGATGCAACGCGCCACACGACCCGGTGCACCATCCCGGCACCCGGCGTACCCCGACCGGCACCGGGGTACTCGAAGAACGTCAGGTCGGCCCCGGGGCTGCCTGCCTCGTCGGCGTAGAACAGGTGGTACACGGTCGGATCGTCCTGGTTCACAGTTTTCTTCACCAGGCGGAGACCCATGGTTCCGGCGTAGAACGCGACGTTGCCGGGCGCGTTGCCCGTGATGGCGGTGATGTGGTG
>DASPZW010000553.1:0-2282 GCA_035636055.1 Actinomycetota bacterium | reverse complement strand
TCGGCCTGGCGCTCGGTCAGCCCGTCCACCCGGAGGCGCCCCGGGGCACCAATCGGTTCCATCCGTGTCGACCCCAACTTCGCCTATCGCTACTGCAAGGTCGACACGGATGGAGCTGGGCTGTCGCTGGGCATGGTGGTCGACCTGGGCGTCCGGTACCTGGAGTTGGCTCTGGCCTGGTGATTCACGGGGGGGCGCTGCGACACCCCGGAGAACCCCCCGAATCGTTCTCACAAAGTCGCGAAGAAATCTTCGGTCGCCCGCTATTCCGCGCCGATTTGCGCGGCACCTGTCCCTAGCATCGTGGCTTGGAATGTTGCATCTCTTCGATCGCCATGGCCCCGCGGCGGATCGGCTCACCCAGCCCCGCCGCAGCTTCGAGCGCGCGCTGGCGCCGGGCGAGCGAGTCGTGGTGTTCATCGACGATCCGAACGTATCGCGCGCCTGCACCAAGCTCCACGGCCATGGGGTCGTCCACCCAGTCCTGCTGGCCCAACGCCTGGTTGGTGACGCCCATCTCGTAGGGATCCGCTTCTACGCCGATATCCCGGATCGGAGCGCCTTCCCCGACCGGGCAGCCATGGTGGCCAGGCGCAACGGGGCAATCGCAACTCTGGGCGTGACCGTGGTTGAGAGGCCTCTTCGCTACGTGTACGAGTGGGAGATCGTTGACGACGACGTACCGGACCCCCGGGACCATGGAGGTGAGCGCCGGCTCGTCGCCGCACGGTGCCGCCGGCGTGGCCGGGAGAAGGGCCTCGACCTCGCCCTCGCGCTGGATGTCCAGGCTCTGGCCTCCGAGGGGGCCATGGACGTCGACATCGTCTCGGGTGACACCGACTTCTGCGAGGTGGCCTCCAGGGTGCCCGATGCCACGCATGGGGCCGTCGCCGTGGAGGCTGCGCTGTTCACTGCCTCGGGCCGGGGCCGCTGCCTCGAAGCCTTTGGGCGCACCCATCGCCTCGGTCCGGAGGACTTCGCCGCGGTCCGGGACGACTTCGACTACCGCCGCCCGGTCGACCCCGCTCTCCTGGCTGCCCGGATCGCCAGCGCGATACCTCGGCAAGCGCAACCCCTGAGGCCGGCAGTGGGCGGAGGGATTTGACGCGATGCGCCATCTCGCCACATGCGCTCTTGGGCCAGCACGCCGGCCAACCCGGACCCCGGGAGGTGCTCGTTGATCCCCCCGGGAACACCGGGGCCTGGGCCGCGCCAGCTCGCGGCCACTCGAGTCGCCCTGGCGCTCTGCCTCGCCCGGGAGCGCCACGACCCAGAGGGTTTGCGCTGCCTGGAGACAACGCTGCCTCGGCCTGTCCCCATCGGGGCTTTGATTGGTGCCGTCCGTGCCCTGGCGCGCGATGTGGCAGCTGGCCGGGGGCTTCGCCTGTCTCTATCGGGAGCTGATCGAGGACATCCTTGCGCGCGAAGCCTCCCTGTGAGCGGCTCCGGTCACGAGGAGGCAGCGACGAGCGCCCCCGCCCCGCCCTGCAGCAGGTGCGGCCACCCCGCCGACATCCGCCTTCGCCCGGACCTCTGCATCCGGTGTGCGAAATGGCTGCTGCGCCGAGCCCTGGCCTACGAGTGGGTGCTGCTGGCCGGCATGGCGCCCGACCGCGGCGCCCTCGCCGTAACGGTGGGACGCAACTGATGGCCACCGCGGCCGAACAGCTTGGCGCGAGCTGTAATACAGCTGCCGGCTCCGCCGCCGGCGAGCTCTGGCGGCTCATCCTCCGGGCCTGGTGCGGTTCCAGCCTGGAGGCGGTCTGCGGCCGAGTCGGCCAGTTCTGCGGTCTGCCCCGCACCGAGATCGAGTCCACGGTCCTCGGCCTCATGAACGACAGCATCACCACCCTTCCACCGGAGGTGGTGGAGGCCTTCCAACGAGCCCTCGGCTCCCCGGCGGGGGCGCCGACCGAGAGGAGGAACCACGACATGCCCAGGACCTTGAATGTCAAGGCCACACTCACCCCCGACCGGGAAGCGCCGCCGGTCGAGGCCGAGCCGATCCTCCGCGGGCCTTTCCCCTGCGAAGAGGAGGACTGCGACCGGGGCTTCGACACCGCACAGGGCCTCCGCATGCACCGCCGCCGCGGCCACGAACACAAGGGCGGCAACGGCTGGCCCAGTCCGCCGGCCGGCAAGCCCGATCCCCTCAACCAGCGCCAGGTCAAGATACTCAGCGCCGCGGAGCGCTCGGAGGACCCCGAAACCGAGGCGGTCGCCGTCTGCGCCCGACACCTGACCAGGCTGACCGAGCCCGAGGTGAAGCGGGTTCTCGAGTA
>DASPZW010000552.1:0-3349 GCA_035636055.1 Actinomycetota bacterium | reverse complement strand
CGCGCATCATGGTCGGCAGGCTCTGCAGGTTGACGAACGAGGGGTCGCGGACGTGGACCCGGTACGGGAGGGTCTCCCCGTTGGAGACGACGTAGGCGCTCAGCTCGCCGCGGGGTGACTCCACCGACGCAAAGGCTTCGCCCGGCGGCACGGCGTAGCCCTGGGTCACGAGCTTGAAGTGGTGGATGACCGCCTCCATCGAGCGGGTCAGCTCGGCGCGCGGGGGCGGGGTGATCTTGGGGTCCATGTTCTTGTAGTCGCCGCCGGGCATCGAGTCGATCACCTGGCGGACGATGCGCAGCGACTGGCGCATCTCGGCGAGGCGCACGGCGTAGCGGGCGAAGACATCGCCCTCCGGCCTCGTGGGGACCTCGAACTCGTAGCGCTCGATCCCCGAGTACGGGAAGGCCTTGCGGATGTCCCACGGCACCCCGCAGGCCCGGAGCGTCGGGCCGGAGGCGCTCAGCGCGATCGCCTGCTCCTTGGAGATGACGGCGACGCCCTGGGTCCGCTGGCGCCAGATCGGGTTGCCGGTGAGCAGTTCCTCGTACTCGGCCATGCGGCCGGGGAAGATCGAGATGAAGTCCTCGACCGCCGGGCGCCACCCGTCGGGGAGGTCCTGCCAGACGCCGCCCGGGATGATGTAGTTGTGGTTCATCCGGAGCCCCGTGACCATCTCGAAGAAGTCGATGAGCAGCTCGCGCTCACGGAACCCGTAGGTCATCATCGAGACGGCCCCCATGTCCATGCCCTGGGTCGCCAGCCACACCAGGTGGGAGCTGATGCGCTGGAGCTCGGTCATGAGGATGCGGATGGCCTGGCCGCGCGGCGGGATCTCGATGGCGAGCAGCTTCTCGGTGGCCAGCGAGTAGACCAGCTCGTTGAAGAACGGGGCGAGGTAGTCCATCCGGGTGACGATGGTCACGGCCTGGCGCCAGGTGCAGTCCTCGCACTCCTTCTCCATCCCGGTGTGGAGGTAGCCGATGACGGGCCGGACGTCGCGCACGATCTCGCCCTCCAGTTCGAGCACGAGCCGGAGCACGCCGTGGGTGGAGGGGTGCTGGGGGCCCATGTTGATGGTCATGCGCCCGCTCTCCGCCTCCTCGTCCTCGACGAAGGCACCCTGGGAACGCTCCTCGAACGTCGATTCGACCCGCTGTTTCTTCATGAACGCATCCCCCTCAATGCCCTGGCGAGAGGTGCTTGTACTCGACGGGGACCTTCCCCACCGAGTAGTCCTTCCGCAGGGGGTGGCCCTCCCACTCGTCCGGCATGAGGATGCGCGTCAGGTCGGGATGGCCCTCGAAGACGATGCCGAACAGGTCGTAGGTCTCGCGTTCGTACCAGTTGGCCCCGGGCCAGACGCGGGTCACCGAGGGGATCCTCGGCGGGTCGGTGTCGTCGACGCCGACGACGAGTCGGAGCCGGCAGGGCGTGGTCATGTCGGTGAGCGAGCAGACGACGTCGAAGCGGGGGCGCCGGTGCGGCCAGTCGGCCCCGCAGAGGTCCGACAGGAACCCGAAGCCCTGCTCGTCGCGCAGCCAGAGGGCCACCTCGGGCCAGCGGGCAGCGTCCACCGAGACGACCGCCTCGCCGGGCACCGCGGCCCGCGCCATCACGGCACCCGGGAAGCGGGCGACCACGGCATCGACGATCTGTGGTGTTTGACTGGCCGTTTCGTCCATAGAGTCGGTCACTACAACGTTCCCCAGTGCATGCAGACACAACAAACAAAACACGACGAATTTCGACCGGGTGAACCGGGCGGCTGGCTGGGCCGTCCGGGCGGGGCGAAGCCTGCTGGCCGGCTAGGCTTGCTCGAGTCGCTCCCGGTACTGTCCTGCAAGAATCTTGTCGTGGAGCCGGAGGATGCCGTCCATCAGCATCTCCGGTCGGGGAGGACATCCCGGCACGTACATGTCCACCGGGACGACCTGGTCCACCCCTTGGATCAGCGCGTAGTTGTTGAAGACGCCCCCGCAGGAGGCACAGGCCCCCATGGAGATGACCCACTTCGGGTCGGGCATCTGGTCGTAGATCTGGCGGAGCACCGGCGCCATCTTCTGGGAGACGCGGCCGGCGACGATCATGAGGTCGGACTGGCGGGGGGAGGCACGGAAGACCTCCATCCCGAAGCGGGCGAGGTCGAAGCGCGGCGCCCCCGCCGCCATCATCTCGATGGCGCAGCAGGCGAGACCGAAGGTGGCCGGCCACAGGCTGGAGCGGCGTGCCCAGTCCACCACCTTGTCGAGCACGCCCGTGACGATGCCCGTGCCCATCCGCGGCTCGTTGGCCCGCACGAGCAGCTTCGCCGGGTCCTCCATGCGGGGCCCACTGGAGCCGAGCAGCCCCGCGGGTGGGAGCTGGTCTACTCCCACTCGAGCCCACCCCGCTTGAGCACGTAGAAGTAGGCACCGAGGAGGAAGGCCACGAAGGCTGCCATCTCGTAGATGCCGCCACGTCCCAGGCTCCGGAAGATGACGGCCCACGGGAAGAGGAAGACGGACTCGATGTCGAAGACGATGAAGAGCATGGCGATGACGTAGAACTTCACGGGGAAGGGCTCGTTGCCCATCATTGCGACCGGTTCGATGCCCGACTCGTAGGGCGACAGCTTCGCCCGGGTGGGGTGGCGGGGCGCCAGCAGGTTGGAGGCCATGAAGGACCCGGTCGCGAAGATCGCGACGACGACCGTCAACAGCAGGATGGGAAGGTAGTCGCCGAGCGTCACGGAACGGGCGCTCCTGTGCTCTTCGTGGCCTTGGCCCCGTTGGGGGCCGTGCCACCGGCGGGACTCGGAGCGGTGCCAGTCGGGGCTGTGCCGTTGGGGGCGGCGCCGTTCGTTGCAGCGACATCGCGAGGGCCGCGCCGGGGGCTGGGGGCGGGGATGATCGGGTCCTTCACGTCCCCCAACCGCTTCTCGTAGAGCTTGACTGCCGCCCGGAAGGTTCGGTCGCCGGGGCCGCCGCCTCGAGGCTCGGCCACGTTCACCATGACCTGGACCAGGAACGACATCCACGCCCTGGAGCGCATCCCCATCGAGGTGAGCGTCTCGAACAGCCTCGGGTGCGAGATCAGCTTGAGGAAGTCGAGCCCGAGCTTATAGTAGCCGGCGTAGGTGTCCCGGAGGGCGTCCCGGTAGGCACCGAGCTCGGCGGACGAGCCGTCGGCCAGCGCCCCCGCGATCAGCCCGGCCGCCATCTTGCCCGTCTCCATCGCATAGGCAATGCCTTCCCCGGTGAGCGGGTTGATCACACCGGCCGCATCGCCGATTGCCAGCCAGCCGGGCCCGTAGGGCTTGGGGACGTTCCAGCCGAGCGGGAGGCGCCCCGACTTATAGGGGCCGATC
>DASPZW010000551.1:0-25143 GCA_035636055.1 Actinomycetota bacterium | reverse complement strand
CTCATCGACGAGATCCTGGAACTTCTCCGGGAACTCTCCTACGAGACGCAGCGCCAGGAGAGGACCATCGCGGAGCTGCAGGGGAGAGTCGCGGCCCTCGAGGTAACGGCAGCTGAGCGCCAGCCGGCCACACCGGGCTACGGGACGGCTGGCGAGAAGTAGGCGATGGGGCGGCCTCGCTGCCCTGTGCATCCTGACTGCCGCCTGGCATAGCGGATCGGCTCCCACCTCGGCTCAGACGCTGCCCCCGGTTGCGAGCTCGACCACTGCGACCGTGACCCCGGTGGGCCCGGCGGCCACGCTCCCGGCGATCGTCGCACCGACCCTCAGGCCTCCCGCGACAGCGACGCCAGCGGCCCCCCACAGCCGCCCCCACGAAGCGGAACTCTCCAAGCCCGAGCGCCAGCCCCAGCCCAAGCGCGGCCAGCGGCGGCGGGGCCACTATCGCGGGCTGCCCGCTCTTCCCGGCCGACAACGCCTGGCGGCGCAACGTCTCCGCCGACCCGGTCGACCCCCATTCAGACGCCTGGGTCGCGAGCATCGGAGCGTCCACCCACCTGCACCCCGACTTCGGCTCCAATCCCAGCTATGGCATCCCCTACGTCGTCGTCCCGGCTACCCAACCGAAGGTGCCCATCACCTTCGATGCGTACGGCTCGGAGAGCGACCCCGGCCCGTACCCGGTGCCGGCCAACGCCCCCGTCGAGGCCGGCAGCGACCGCCACGTGCTGGTGGCCTCGGCCGACTGCCATCTCTACGAGATGTTCAATGCCTCCCACAACGGCAGCGGCGGATGGGACGCCGACTCGGGAGCGGTCTTCAACCTGGTCTCGGACGCCCTGCGGCCCGACACCTGGACCTCGGCCGACGCCGCCGGGTTGCCGATCCTGCCGGGCCTGGTCCGTTGGGACGAGATCCAGTCCGGCCGCATCGACCATGCCCTGCCTTCACGGTGGCGACGACCCAGAAGGGCTTCATCCACCCGGCGACGCACCAGGCCGGCTCGACCACCGACCCCAACGTTCCCCCGATGGGGGCCCGTTTCCGGCTCAAGGCCTCCTTCGACGTCTCACGCTTTCATGGGGCCGCCCGCGTGATCCTCGAGTGCCTGCAGCGCTACGGGATGTTCGTGGCCGACAACGGCTCGAACTGGTACATCTCCGGCGCCACCGACTCCCGCTGGAACGACGACGACCTGAACCAGATGAAGGCCGTGCCCGGGTCGGCCTTCGAGGCGGTGCAGTCCGGGCAGATCCTGCACTGAGCGGTGCTCCGCAGGCCTGCGGATAGCTTCAGCCCTCGGTGTGGGTAAGGACTTGGTGTACAGCGTGCGCGAGGACGAGAGATGGGCGACCAGATGGCTCCGTATGGCGAGGGAGTTGGCCCGAGAAGCGCAACCTCGGGCGTGCGAAGCGCCTTCCGAGGCTCCGGGCGGTTCGGACCGAGGCGGCACGGCACCAGCCAAGCAACCGTGTCGCAGGCAGCACAAGCCAACGATGCCTTCTTCGTACGGCAATCCCCGGGAACGGTGGCCGTTCGCCAGGACGGGGTCCACCTGGTGGTCCCGGGGCAGATCGGTGACGTCGGCGCGCTGGATGGCAACGAGAACCCGGAGTTCTTCGACCGGGAGGGGAGCACGCTCGGACAGATCGAGATCCTCGGTGTCGCCGACACCCCCATGACCTGTTCTCTCTTCGCGATCAGCAACCTGAGCAAAGTACGCGGGGCCGCCTACCTGGCAGTGTGGTACCTGACCAGCCATACGATGGCAACGTCGTTCGAGGTGCAGAGCGTCAACCCCGACACGTTGGGGCGCCTCCTGAAGAGGCTCGGCATGGCCTGGGTGCCCGGGACGAACAACATGGCGGGAGAAACGAAGGACGTGTCCGACGCGGCGCGCCGGAAGTGCCAGCGTCACCATTGGCGATTACGGGAGGACCCAGCCACGGGGCCGTGAGGCGCGACCTCAGGTGGGCCGCTGAATCACTCGGTAGGGGCGAACACCAATTTACCCTGCCCGGTGTGATCGCCGATCCGGCCGCCAGCGCTACCATGCGCTCTCGGAGTTGTCGCGCACGGAGTGTGGTGGTGCCACAAGGAATGTCAGCATCGCACGTGCTCAGCCTGCAGGACGTATCCACGTCCCCCGTATCTTCCGTGGGGCGCAAGGCTGCCACGCTCGCGCGGTTGGCCGGCGAGGGGTTCCCCGTTCCCCAGTTCTTCGTTGTCCCATCGGCGGCCCTGGGCCGGCATCTCGAGGCGAACGGGATCGCCTGGCCGGGTCCGGTGGATGCGGCCGGGGGCCGTGAACGGCTGATGAGACTCGGGGAAGACCTGCGAGCGGCCCCCATGCCGCCGGCCGTTCGTGGCCCGGTCCTCGAGGCCTACGATGGCCTGTGCCGCAACAGTCGCCACGCCAGGGTGGCTGTTCGGTCATCGGGGGCCGAGGAGGATGCGGTTGGCGCATCGTTCGCCGGGCAGTTCACATCCGTCCTCGATGTCACCGGCCACGACGCGCTGCTGGCCGCGGTCGCAGCGTGCTGGTCGTCGTACCTGTCGGCGAAGTCGCTCGGTTACCGGGCCGAGCGGGGCATCACCTTCGGGGCGGAGCCTCGCCTCGCGGTGATCGTCCAGGTCCAGGTCTTCTCGCAGAAGGCGGGGGTCCTCTTTACGGTGCACCCGCTGGAACCCGGCGGCGGGACTGCCTGCATCGAGGCCAACTTCGGGATGGGCGACTCGGTTGCCGGCGGGCTGGCGACACCGGACACGGTCACGGTCTCCCGGTCGGGTGGGGAGGTCGTCGAGGCACAAATCGGGACGAAGCGCCGGATGACGTCGGTGTCGCGCGAGTCGACGGGCACCGGGGTCCACGAGGTCGACGGTTGCCGGCGGAGCTCGCCCGTCCTCACGGACGCCCAGATGCGGGAACTCCTGGAGATCGGCCTCCGCATCGAGCAGCTGCTGGGAGGTCCGCAGGACATCGAGTGGGCGTATGACGCCGAGCGCCTGTGGATCCTGCAGGCCCGCCCAATTACCGCCCTGAGCCCGAATCGAGGCTGACATGGACATCGAGTACCGAACCTTCGCCACGGGTCCGCAATCGGTCCTGGGCGGGTCGTTGCTGGCGCTCGGATCGCAGCGGCAGTACATGCAGGCAGCCATTGGCCTGGAGGGTGGGGTGCACCTCCACCGGTTCGCCAGCGACGCCCACGCCGTGCCGGTCGAGGACGCAGAACGGATCGCTGCGGCCATCGCAGCGCAGTCGGGCGCGGATGCGAACTTCCGGGCGGACGTCGTCCGGCGCCGAACGACGTTGGCCGACCACCTGCTGGAGACGGCCCGCTCGGTAGCGAGGCCGGGCGAGGATCAACCGGATGCGTCCCGGCTCCTGGAGGGATTCGCCGCGTACGCAGAGGCGGTGAAGGCGGTGGCTCCCTTCGTGCTCGTGACGCCGGCGGCTCGGTCCGAGGACCCCACACGGGACTCCGAGGCCCGCCGCGAGGTGCGGAACTTCTACCGCGTCGCCGAGGAGATCCTGAAGGACAAGGGGGCGGCGGGCGTCCTCCGCACGACGTCTGCCGCGATCGGGCTGCGCCGGATCGAGCAGGAATTCCCGGCCCTGTATGAACTCATCGCCGAGCATGTCGATGGATACGGCTGGCTTCGTGCCCGGGGCTACCGGGCGCAACCCATGGGGGCAAAGGATGTGGTCGACCGCCTGCAGGTCGTCCTCCTGCGGTGGCCCCCGGAGGCCATCGAGCATCTGGCCCGGCACGAGACAGCCCCCGACGTCCTGCCGGGCAACGGTGCCGGCATCGACCTTCACCTGCAGGCCGAGGCCCTCGCCATGCCGTTCTTCGGAAAGATCGCCGCAGCGCTTGGTTGTACCACCCGGCAGGTCCTCTTCGCCTCGGCGGCGGAGATCGCGGCGGCCTTGGCGGGCCAGGCGCCGTTGCCAACCGAGGAAATCGATCGCAGGTTCCGGGACGGTTTCATCGGGGAGCGGATCGGCGAGCGCCTGGAGGTATCCGTGGACCCCTCGCCGTCGCGCTCGATTGACGGCGGGGGAGCGGCACCGCCGCTCACGGGGATGACCGGGTGCCGGGGCCGAGCGGTGGGCCCGGTCAAGGTGATCCTCGATGCGTCCGACCTCGACCGCCTCGAGATCGGCGACATCCTCGTCACCGCGGCGAGCACGACGGACATGATGGGTGGCAGCACCGTCTTTCCCGCCCGAGGGGGCGGACCCCCTGCCATCGACAAGGCGCTGGCCATCGTCGCGGACGAAGGCGGCTTGCTGAGTCACGCAGCCATTGTCTGCCGGGAGCGCGGCATCCCCTGCGTCCTCGGAACGGAGTTCGCCACGAGGAGCCTGCACGACGGCGAGATCGTCGAGGTCGACGCGACGCGGGCAAACGGGACGGTCCTTCGGTGGGAGCTGCCCTGAGCCCGGTGAACACGGCTCCGGAGCAGGCCCCCGGCCAGTTCAGCCGGCGACGTGGCGGGACGACTCCTGCTCCAGCCATTTCTCGGCCCTCGCGAGGCGTCGCTCCAGGTCGTCCACCGTGGCCTCGCTGATCTTGCGCAGGCCCGTGATCCGGTTCAGCTCGTTGTTGACCGCGGCATGGGTCAGCCCCGTCTGGCGGGCGATGGCCCGCACCTTGTTGGTGTTGGCCTCTCGCAACCAACTCTTGTGCTCGCGCAGGGTGCGGCCCTCCGGCAGCCGTCCGGCCGCCGTCCGTCCGGCCGGTGGCAGCGGCGGCAACGGGATGGTGAGCGCCGCGTCGTAGGCCGGTTCGGGGACGCCCCGCTCGTCGAGTTCCCAGTCCGGGACCTCGCCGGCGTCGAGGGGAACCGCGGAGATGGGGGCGAACAGCGACGCCTGCTCCGACTCCAGCTCATCCAGCTCCGCCCCGCCCTCCGTGACCAACCGTGGGTCCTCCCGGCGCAGGCAGTGGCGGCGCTGCTCGGCGATGGCGAACGCCCGGGCACGCAGCCGGGGCTCGTCGGGGATGAACAGGAACGACTTCTGCCCGGTGGTCCCCGGTGTCCATCGCACCAGGCGCCCGACGGCCTGGCGGAAGAACAGCTCGGTGGTCGTGGTGGTCGCGAAGACGCCGACCCGCAGGCGCGGGATGTCGACGCCCTCCGACACCATCCGCACCGCCACGATCCACGGCTCGCTGCCGGCGCCGAACCGGGAGATGCGGGTGGAGGCCTCGGGGTCGTCCGACGTCGCCACGACCGCCCTGATCCCCAGCCGGCCCTGCATGATCTCAGCGATGCCGCGGGCGTGGTCCTGGTCGGTGGCGATCACGAGGCCCCCGGCTCCTGGCTGGCGCCTGCGGATGGTGAGCAGCTGCTCGTGGGCCTGGCGCAGGACGTGGGGCAGCCACTCGCCCTCCAGGGAGTAGGCGGTCCGGAGCCGCTGGCTGGACCGTGTCGCATCGAGGCTGTCCTCGAATGAGTGGGCGTGCACGGTCCCATCCGGGGCGCTCCACTCCATCATGCCGTCGATGCGGGGGAAGTAGACGGGCCGGACGACCCCGCCGTCGGTGAGGGCGTCGGCGTAGCCGTACTCGTAGTCGGCCACCGCCTCGTCGTCGGCGTAGCGCACGAACGGGATCGCGTGCACGTCCGAGCGGAACGGGGTGCCGGACAGGGCCAGACGCCGGGCCGCCCCGGCGAACGCCTCCCGCACGGCGTCGCCCCACGCCCGGTCGTCGGCGGCGTGGTGCAGCTCGTCGAAGATCACGAAGGCACCGCGGGCCAGGCCACGAAGGACGCCGGCGCTGCTCGCAACCTGCTGGTAGGTCGTGACGACGCCGTGCATGTCCGCGGGGAGCGCCCCTTCCCCGGCGGACCAGCGGGGGTCAAGGTGGAGGTCGAAGGCGGTGGCTGCGCCGGCCCACTGCGCCTTGAGGTGGGCCGTGGGGACGACGACGATGAGCCGCCGACCGGGTTCGGCGGCGAGGGCCTGCCGGGCTGCGGTCAGCGCGAAGGTCGTCTTCCCGGCCCCCGGGGTGGCGACCGCGAGGAAGTCTGGCGCGGCGGTAGCGGCGAAGCGCTCAAGGGCGCTCTTCTGCCAGGGTCGGAGGGTGACGGTACGAGCCATACGGGGCCTGATCATGCCAGGCACTCCTCCACCTGTCCGGGATCGCCCTCAGGCGTAACCGGCATTCAAGGGTTTTGCGATGCGCCCGGGTTACCAGTGACACCCCTCTGGAGTCCCGCCAGAGCTCCGTCAGCGGAGGAAACCGGTAACCCACCTAGAGACATACGTAGATGTTGGTAGACACTTGAAAAGCCCACTTCCTATGTGTAAGGTGTGTCTCACGTCGTGATGTGGAAAAGAGTGGAAAGGAGTGAAGATGCGGTATCGAGGGCTCTTCAGGCTCTTTGCGTTCCTTGTCCTCCTCACGGGGTTGGCCGTGGGCTCCCTTGCGGCAGCTCGCGCTGAAGTGTCTCCGCTAGCGTCAGGCCAGGAGTCCGTAGCACCCAGCCTGGCCTACGAGGCGGACTCGGCCTTGCGTTTTCCGGGGACCCCTGTCCAACGGTGCTCGGGAGCGATCGACGCAACAGGTACGGCCGGCGCTGGGATAGGTCGGCTGATAGGCATGGGTCACGGCTACTACAACTTCGTCCTGCAACTGAACAGCGACTTCCTGGCTCAGTTTTCTCCGGCTCTGACGAGCTTTGGCTACGCCGTGACGTATGCAGTGAACGGGCAAGTAGCCAAGGGGCTGTTCGCTGGTGACATCAAGTTCCGTCCTGCAGGCGACCACATTCACTCAGGGCAACGGATTCAGGAGCGCCGCTACACTCACGCGGGCTCCAAGAAGAAATTCACGATCAATACCGGGGACATCCTGGAGCTGAAAATCGTGGACTACCTCGTTATCGTTGAACCACAAGGAAGCACATTCGTTGTTCACGGAAACGCTCACGTGCCAGGTGTGACATGCCCAACCAGTGGGACATCCCCATGGGTGAAGAGCCAACGGACGTCGAAGACAGGCTCACGGAAGCTGGACGGCTGGTTGCTCAGGACCTCCGAACGGCGTTCCCGAGTGCATCTGTCTCGTTGGCTTTCGATGACGCAGGCGATCCCTTCCTCGAGCTGTCCGGGATTGGCTGCCTGACGCCGATTTGGGTGGTTGTTGACGAGCGGCAGTCGGTCTACATCGTCGCCGTCACCGAGGCTGTCTTGGATTCGGCACTGTTCGATGATCACCCGACACCTTGGCCCGTCTGCCCTTTCCACCCTCTCGCATCCCATTCCCTTCGCCCCGTGGCGCGAGGCGACGAGGCTGCTTGGATCTGTCCCGAATCACACGCGACTGTGGCACGCATCGGTGAGCTCGCTGCCGGACAGGTCTAAGAGGTTCTCGCGAGGCGACCGTGCAATGGTCGGTCGGGCTATCCCGTCTGCACGCAGCTCCGCCGCGAACCTTGTTCCATCGCTCACTCTCAGTGTTCGGCCCGCGGCCGCCCGAGGCATCGAGAGAGGGCTTCGTCCTACTTCCCGTCCGGCCCGGAGATTCTTTGAGTACCAGACGTCGTAGAGCAGCAGTTTGTACTCAAAGTTCTTGGGGAGGGCCGCTCTTTGGGGCGGGGCCCGTCACGCAGCGTGGCGGCCAGCGCCTACATCGGATGGCCAAGGTTGGCGCTATCGGGCGTTGTGGGCCGTCGCCTGTCGCTGCCCCACCGGCCCTACCGGCCCTACCGGCCCTACCGGCTCGGAGAGCGGCATCAGCCGTACGACCGGGGCCTGGTCGGCCACCAGGCGCTCGACCTGCGGACCGAACACCGGCCGCCCTAGCAGGAAGCCCTGGGCACGGTCGCAGCCACGCTCACGCAGGAAGCGGAGCTGCTCGACCCGCTCGACACCCTCCGCCACCACGCTCAGGTTCAGGCTGTGGGCCATGGCGATGATGGCAACCACGAGCGGGGCGTCCTCGGAGCCGGTCCCGATCGCGTCGATGAAGGACTTGTCGATCTTCAGGGTGTCGACGGGGAACGTGCTGAGACGGGCCAGGGTCGAATACCCGGTCCCGAAGTCGTCGATCGCCAGGCGGATGCCGTTGCGGCGCAGCTCCTCGAGCAGGGAGCGGGGATCGCTCTCCTCCTGCACGGCCACGCTCTCGGTCACCTCGATCTCGAGCTGCGACGCGGGAAGACCGCCTTCCTCGATCGTGGCGAGGATCCTGGCCGCAAGGCCGCGGGTACTCAGTTCCGCCCCCGAGAGGTTGACGGCGATGCGCAGCGGCGGGATCCCGTTGCGTTCCCACCGCTTGGCCTGCTCGCAGATGGAACGCAGCACCCAGCGGTCCACCTGCTCCACGAGGCCGGTGTCCTCGGCAAGGGGGATGAACCGGTCGGGCCCGAGTAGCCCGCGGGTCGGGTGCTGCCACCGCACCAGTGCCTCGACGCCGACGATGCGACTTGTCGACAGGTCCATCTGCGGCTGGTAGACGACCCGGAGCTGGTCGCCGTCCAGCGCATGGCGCAGGTCGGCCTCCAGCTCCACCCGGGCGCGGGTCTCCGCCCCCATGCTCGGGGTGTAGACGCGGAAGGCTCCCCGGCTCTGGGCCTTGGCCTGGTACATCGCCAGGTCGCTCTTCTGGAGCAGCCCCGAGACCTGCGTCGCATGGTCGGGGTACACGGCGACGCCGATGCTGGCGCTGCAGAACAGCCGGCGCCCGGCCAGCGTGAACGGCTGGCGCATCGCGGCGGTGATCTTCTCCGACACGGCGCACGCGTCGTCGATCGAGCCGACGACCGGCATGAGGAGCGTGAACTCGTCGCCGCTCATCCGGGCGAGCGTGTCGCCGCTGCGGATGACGCCGGAGATCCGCTCGCTGACTTTCTGCAGCAGGATGTTGCCGACGTAGTGACCGAGGGTGTCGTTGACCCGCTTGAAGTGGTCGAGGTCGAGGAACAGCACGGCGAGGCGGTCGCCGCTGCGCTCCGCCCGGGCGAGGGCGTGGCCGACGCGGTCCTGGAACAGGACCTGGTTGGGCAGCCCCGTCAGCGAGTCGTAGAGGGCCTGGTGCTTGACCTCGTGGAAGAGCCGGGCCTTCTCGAGCGCGATGCCGGCGCCCTCTGCGACGGCATTGGCGAGCTGCTGGTCACGTGCCGTCCACGGACGTCGCCCCGGCCCCCGGGCGAGTTGCAGCACGACGCCGGGCCGCACCTCCGCGTGCAGCACTCCCGGCGCGTGGATCGGGAAATCACAGAGCCGTGCGACCTGTGCCTCGAGGAGCTCCTGGGCAGCCGGGACAAGGCGGCGCAGGATGTCGTCCTCGTCGGTGCCCGACCGGAGGTCGGCGGCCACACGGTAGAGCCCCTCGATCCGGCGGCGCTCACGCCGTTGCTCCACGGCACCGACGTAGCCGAGCTGCAGGGCCAGGATCGGGCCGAGGCTGAGCACGGGGCTCCACGGGTACCGGGTGACCGTCAGGAGGATGAGGACCCCGAAGGAGAGCGCCCCCGCCCACGTGCCGATGCGCAGCAGGGCGCCCTCCACCAGCGTCGCCCGGAAGGGGACCCGCTGGGACGTGGAAATGATCCCCGCCACGAGGACCCAGGAGGCCACGGCGTAGGCGAACCCTCCCACGACGGCCGCCACGACGGCCCGGCCGAATCCGCCGCCGGAACCTTCCAGCAGGCGGAACACCGAGACGCCGAGCGCCGCGGCAACCATCGTGTGCCCGACGTTGAACACGCCCTTGCGGGGGGTTGCCCGCTTCAGGATCTGGCCGAGTCCCGACGTCAGCCCGAGGATGAGGACCACCTCGAAGGGGGACAGGAGGAGGGCCATCGGCACGATGAACGCCTCTTCGAGCGTCAGCTCCTCGCCCTCGCCGGCGTGGACCACCCGCACCGGGATGACCTGGATGATGCCGAGCGCGAGGCAGAAGACGGCGAACGTGCCGAAGTGCAGGAGGCGTACCCCACCGGCGGTTGCTGCGAGCCCGAGCGCCAGCAGCCCACACATCCCCGCGGCCCAACAGATCCGGGTGACGGCCACCCTCCGGCGGCGTTGCTCGTCGGATGCCACCGGTTTCGCGCTCCCGGACCCCCGCGGGGGGTCAGGCGCGGCCGCCTGAGGGGGTGGAGCTGGACCCTCCGAGGATCGGACCGTGACGACCTCCGCGTCGGTTTGGCCCCCCGGCCTACTCCCACTTGCTCCCGTTCGGCGCCGTCGGGGCGACCGTTGGGTAGTTGCTGCTGGTCATTGCAAACGCATTGCCGGTCATCATTGTAAGCGCAAACAAGACCGAGGTGCCAAGCACGATCCTCCGCAACGTGGTCATGAAAGATCCCTTCTTTTCGGGCCCGGCCGCAGGGCGCGTGGCAGGGCAAACAGGCGGGTAGGCGCTGGTATTTGTCCTGGTTAGGACGGTATTGACTGGCAAGAGCGGATCTCCGCCCGCTTCCCTGGGCACGAGGTCCGACGACTTGTCCAGCACTTTTTCGACACCCAAACGAGCAGGGTTTAGGTAAAAGTGATTACGGTTCTCTTACTAGCAATGACCCAGTCGGGTTAGTCCACACTCAGCCGAAATGACTCTCTCCGAACCCGTCCGGACTACGGCAGGCGCCCCGCTCGGCCGTTCCGCGCGACCGGCGTATCCTCCCCTTGACACGCCCACAGAAACGGGTGTATACAAAGACAAACACAGACATGAACGGAAGGAAACAGACTTGTACGCAGAGGAGCGACTTGAGTACATGCTCCAGCGGGCGCGCCGCGACGGGCGGGTGGATGTGGCCGCCCTCGCCGAGGAGCTGAGCGTCACCGCCGAGACCATCCGCAGGGACCTGACCGCCCTCGAGCGCCAAGGGCTCCTGCGCCGCGTCCACGGCGGTGCCATCCCGGTGGAGCGCCTGCGCTTCGAACCCAGCGTCGCCGTGCGCGACGCCCTTATGCAGGCGGAGAAGGAGCGCATCGCCAAGGCGGCGCTGGAGGAGGTCCCCGAGCAGGGCACCATCCTGCTCGACGCCGGGACGACGACCGCCCGTCTGGCCGCCATCCTTCCCGCCGAGCGCGAGCTGACGGTCGTGACGAACGCCCTGCCGATCGCGATGGCGCTGGCCGGCCGGCCGAACTGCACGCTGCTGATGGTCGGGGGCCGCATCCGTGGCCGCACGCTCGCCGCCGTCGACGACTGGGCCACCCGCGTCCTCCAGGACACCTGCGTCGACGTGGCGTTTGTCGGGACGAACGGCGTCTCGGCGGAGCGGGGCCTCACCACGCCCGACCTGTCCGAGGCCGCGGTGAAGCGGGCGATGCTTGCATCGGCCCGCCGCCGGGTGGTCCTCGCCGACCACACGAAGTTCGGGAGCGATCACTTCGCGCGCTTCGGCTCCATCGACGACGTGGACGTGCTCGTGAGCGACAGCGGCCTGGACCCCGGCGTCGCCGAGCAGCTCGCCACCCTCGGCCCCCAGGTGGTCCGGGCATGATCGTCACCGTCACCCCCAACCCCAGCCTCGACCGCACGGTCGAGGTGGAGTCCCTCATTCGGGGCGCCGTGCTGCGAGCCCACACCGCCACGGTCGAAGCCGGGGGCAAAGGCGTGAACATCTCGCGGGCGCTGGCGGCGCACGGGCTGGCCACCAGGGCCGTCCTGCCATCGGGCGGCGCCGAGGGGGCCCAGCTTGCCGCCCTTCTGGCGATCCCCGGCGTCGACGTTGTCCTGGTACCGGTGGCCGGGTCGGTCCGGGCCAACATCAGCGTCGTCGAGCCCGACGGGACCGTGACCAAGATCAACGAGCCGGGCCCGGTCCTCAGCGCCGGCGAGATCGATGCGCTCGTCGCTGCCGCGCGGCGGGCCGCCGGCGGGTCGCAGTGGGTCGCGGCATCGGGAAGCCTCCCTCCCGGCACCCCCACGGACTTCTACGCACGCCTCATCGAGCGCCTGGCCCCGGCTGGTTGCCGCATCGCCGTGGACTCCAGCGGGGAGCCCCTCCTGCGGGCGCTGCCGCTCGGCCCCGACGTCGTGAAGCCCAACCGCGAGGAGTTGGCCGAGGCCGTGGGGCGTGCGATCGTCACCCTCGGGGATGCCGTCGACGCCGCCGAGCGCCTGCACGAGAAGGGGCCGAGGTCGGTCCTCGCCAGCCTCGGCGCCGACGGGGCCATCCTCGTGGACGCATCGGGTGCCCTGCACGGGGAGGCCCCCGTCGAGGTGCCCCTGAGCGCCGTCGGTGCGGGGGACGCCCTCCTGGCCGGCTTCCTCGCCGGCGGCGGGATGGGCCCCCTCGCACTCGCCGAGGGCCTCGCCTGGGGGGCCGCCACGGCGAGCCTGCCGGGCAGCCGGATGCCCGGCCCCACCGACCTCAACCGCAGTGCCGTCCACATCCATTCCCGCATCGACCGGCAACGCCGTCTGAAAGGAGCATCGTGAACACGACCGAGCTGATCACCACGGAACTGGTCGACCTCGACCTGGCGGCGGGTGACCGTGCGGAGGCAACCGCCCACCTGGCCGGGCTGCTCGCCGGAGCCGGGCGGGTGACCGACCTCGACGGCTTCCTGGCCGACGTCCGGGCCCGCGAGGCGCAGATGCCGACCGGTCTCGAGGGCGGCATCGGCATCCCCCATGCCCGCTCGGCCTTCGTCACCACCCCG
Source organism: Actinomycetota bacterium (assembly GCA_035636055.1). Taxonomy (GTDB): domain Bacteria; phylum Actinomycetota; class CADDZG01; order JAHWKV01; family JAOPZY01; genus JAOPZY01. The sequence goes on along the minus strand of DASPZW010000551.1, from coordinate 12,506 downwards.
ACGCTGGCCTTCGGGCGAAGCACCGAGGGCGTCGACTTCGGCGCCGAGGACGGCCCAGCCCACCTCATCTTCCTCATCGCCGCGCCCGAGGGCGGGGGCGCCGACCACATGACGATCCTCGCCTCGCTTGCTCGCCGGCTCGTGCACCGCAGTTTTCGTGAAGCTCTCCTGGGAGCCGCTGACCCCCAGGCCATCGTCGACCTGGTCGACAGGGAGGTAGTGGGGAAATGAACATCGTGGCAGTGACGTCGTGCCCGACGGGGATCGCGCACACCTACATGGCGGCGGAATCCCTGGAGCAGGCGGCCCGGGAGGCCGGCCACACCATCGCAGTGGAGACCCAGGGAGCGGCGGGCGCAACGCCCCTCTCCGCCGAGCAGATCGCAGCCGCCGACGTCGTCGTCCTCGCCGCCGACGTCGAGGTGCGCAACCGGGAACGCTTCGCCGGCAAGCCCACCGTGGCGGTCCCGATCAAGCGAGCCATCAACGACCCGAGTGCCGTCCTCGACCAGGCCGCGGCCGCCATGGCGGCGGTACCGGCACCCGCCGGCCCCAACGCGCCCGTGCCCCCGGCGCCCCCGGCCGCTCGCCGGCCCGTCACGGCGGGCGAGGGACCCTCCGGAGCCACACGCGTACGCCAGTGGCTCATGACCGGCGTCAGCTACATGATCCCGTTCGTCGCCGCCGGCGGCATCCTGATCGCCCTGTCCTTCGTCCTCGGCGGTGCCCAGATCGCGACCAAGGTCAACGGGGGCACGTTCCACGGGGTCAGCTACCCCAAGGTCACCGACATCTCCAACCTGCTCGCCCAGGCCGGCGTGGCAGGTGTGCTCTTCAAGATCGGCGCGATTGCCTTCTCGATGCTCGTGCCCATCCTCGCCGGGTTCATCGCCTACGCCATGGCCGACCGCCCCGGGCTCGTCCCCGGCGTCGTCGCGGGCCTGCTCGCCAACGCCATCGGTGCTGGTTTCCTCGGTGGCCTCGTCGGCGGCCTGCTGGCCGGCGGCGTCGCCCTCGCCATCCTCAGGATCCACGTCCCCAAGGCGGTCGCCGGCATCATGCCGGTGGTCGTGATCCCCCTGGTCTCCACGCTCATCGTCGGGTTCCTGATGATCGCCGCCGTCGGCCAGCCGATCGCCGCCGCCACCCGGGGCCTGACGGACTGGCTCAACAGCCTCAACGGCACCAACGCCATCGCCCTCGGGGCGCTCCTGGGCCTCATGATGGCCTTCGACATGGGCGGCCCCGTCAACAAGGTCGCCTACACCTTCGGCCTCGCCAGCCTCGCGGCGGGCAATCAGCAGGTCATGGCTGCGGTCATGGCCGCCGGGATGACGCCGCCCCTTGCCCTTGCCCTGGCAACCGCCCTCCGCCCGGGAAGCTTCACCAAGCCGGAGCGGGAAGCGGGACAGGCGGCCTGGCTGCTGGGAGCCTCGTTCATCACCGAGGGAGCCATCCCCTTCGCTGCGGCGGATCCCCTCCGCATCATCCCGTCGCTCATGATGGGCAGCGCCGTCACCGGCGCCCTCGTGATGGCGCTGCACGCGACATCGCCCGCCCCGCACGGCGGCATCTGGGTCATCGGCCTCATCGGCAAGCCCCTTGCGTTCCTCGTCGCTCTCGTGGCCGGCACGGCGGTCAGCGCCGCCTGCGTCGTCGTCGCCAAGAGCCTGGGCCGCCCAGTGGCGACCCGGGCCGGAGCTCTGCCGGCCGATTCCCGCCACGTCGCCGTGGCCGGATAGCCGGCGGCGGACACGCCGCGACCCCTTCCCGTCACCGCACACGAAAGGTGTTCAGATGGCTCAGCGCAATGTTGTGATCGCCTCGTCGGTGGGGCTGCATGCCCGTCCCGCCTCACTGTTCGTCCGGGCAGCCGCCCGCCAGCCGGTCAAGGTCACCATCGCCAAGGTCGGCTCCGACCCGGTCGACGCCCGCAGCATCCTGTCGGTGCTGGCCCTCGACGCCCGCAACGGCGACGAGGTGGTGCTCTCCGCCGAGGGCGAGGGTGACGAGCAGTCCCTGGTCGAGCTCGCCGCGCTCCTCGAGCGCGACCTGGACGCCGAGCCATGACCGTCACGTCCACGCAGTTGGTGGGGATCGGCGTCAGCCCGGGCATCGCCTCCGGACCGGTCCAGTGGCTCGCGCCGGCCCCCACCGTCCCGGTGGACCTCGCCCCCTCCGGCGACCCCCAGGCCGAGTCCCGGGTCGCGGTCGCGGCGGTGGTAGCGACGGCCGACGAGCTCGATGTCAGCAGCGCAGCCCTTACCGGCCCCGCGGCCGACGTCCTCGCTGCCCAGGCCATGATGGCGAGGGACCCGGTCCTCGGTGACCGCATCACGGCGCTGACCGCCGAGGGCAAGGCGGCGGCAGTGGCCGTCGCCCAGGCTTTCGACGAATTCCGCGAGCAGCTTGCCGCCGCAGGACCCTACATGGCGGAGCGCGCCGCTGACCTCGAGGACATCCGCAACCGGGCAGTGGCTCGCCTGCTCGGCGTGCCGATGCCGGGCGTCCCCGACCCGGGATACCCCTTCGTCCTGCTGGCCGGTGACCTTGCCCCTGCGGACACGGTCAGCCTCGACCCGACCCACGTGCTTGCCATCGTCACCGAGCACGGGGGCCCGACCAGCCACACCGCCATCATCTCGAAGTCACTCGGCCTCCCGGCGGTGGTCGGCTGTGCGGGCATCCGAGGGCTGCCCGCCGGGACCACGGTCATGGTGGACGGGGCTGAGGGCCTGGTCGTCGTGGACCCCGACGAGGCCCTGGTCGGCCAGCGCCTTGCGCGTCTGGCGGCGCGCCGGTCGGCCATCACTGGGGTGTCCGGTCCAGGCCGGACGGCGGACGGCACGGCCGTGCAGCTCCTCATCAACCTCGGCCGGGAGCGCAACCTTGGCGTGGTTGCCGCAGCCGACGCCGAGGGGGTCGGCCTCTACCGCACCGAGTTCCTGTTCCTCGAGCGCCACGACGCCCCGAGCGTCGAGGAGCAGCGGGTGGCCTACGCCGAGGTCTTCCATACGTTCGCTGGCCGCAAGGTCGTGGTCCGGACGCTCGATGCCGGGGCCGACAAGCCGCTCGGGTTCGTCACCCAGCCCGACGAGCCAAACCCTGCCCTCGGCGTCCGGGGCCTGCGCACGTCCCGGCTGTTCCCAGACCTGCTGGACGGCCAGCTCCGGGCGATCGCGCGGGCTGCAGCCGGGAGCGGGGCCGACGTCTGGGTGATGGCGCCCATGGTCTCGACCGCGGCGGAGGCGGCGGGGTTCGCTGCGCAGGCCCACTCCCACGGCCTGCCGGTCGCTGGCGCGATGGTCGAGGTGCCGGCGGCCGCCCTGCAGGCTCCCGCGGTCGCCGCCGCGTGCGACTTCCTCAGCCTGGGCACGAACGATCTTGCCCAGTACACCTTCGCTGCCGACCGCATGGCCGGCGAGCTGGCAGAGCTGCTGGACCCCTGGCAGCCTGCGCTCCTTGAGCTCATCCGCATCACCGCCCACGCCGGCCGTGCCACGGGGCGACCGGTGGGGGTCTGCGGGGAAGCCGCCTCGGACCCGCTCCTCGCCCTGGTCCTGGTGGGCTTCGGCGTGACGAGCCTGTCCATGGCCCCCACCAGCCTGCCGGAGGTGCGCCTCGCGCTCAGCCAGCACAGCCTTGCCGAATGCCAGGCCCTCGCCGCGATGGCCCTTCGTGCCCCCGACGGCCGCGCGGGCCGGGAGGCGGTGCGGGCGGCCAGCACGAAGGTGTGAGGGTGCGCGGGGCACCGTCGCTCAGGCGGGTGTCTCCCTGGTCAGGGTCAGGCGGCGCGCCAGCACGTCGTCGGCCACCTCGAAGATCGAGCGCTCGGTTGCGAAGGCGTAGGCACGAGAAATGTCGGTGGGTGGCTCAGCGGGTCCGGGTTGAGCGTTGCCCGACCTTACAAGGGACAAGGCTGAATCCTATGCCCTCCCGGGCTGGCAGGCCAGGGTGGACGCGGGCACGGGGTCGCGACTTCTCCCCGACTTGTAATAATTCACCCAAGGGGTATCATCGAGGCAGGCCCACGACGGGTACGTCCTGCCCCGGATCTCCGGCAGGTCCGTTGAGGCGCACCCCGGCCCCCGGTGAGGCATCGAACCCGTTCTCGTTGAGATCGCGCGCGGAGGGATCGAAAGCACCCCAGGCACGCCCCACCTTGACATCCACCTTGACATCCACCTTGACAGCAAAGGAGGAACGATGGCCGTCCAATCGCAGCACCCTGTCCCCACGGTCACCCCGACGCTCGGTGCTTGCATCGCAGGCCCGGCCGCGCCCCCTCGACGCCCGGGGAGGTTCTGATGCCTTTCGACATCGCCGCAGCCGCCACACTCGGGCTCTGCGCACTCTTCGGCGCCGGTTATGTGTTCAAGGCTATCGACCGCCGGTATCGCAACGGCGGCCGATGACCACGTATCCTGCGGCCGACCACGGTTGCGGCGGGCAGTACCGGATCTGTCATCGGACCCATAGCCGCTGCCCGCGTCAATGGCGCGTCGCTCCGGCACTGGGAGTAGGATTGGCGCTGCTGCCCTGATCTGACCTGGGCTGGTCAACTCGGACCCCGTCGACGCCCCCTAGTTCCGCCCTGACTGGAGGCGAGCCGTGCCAGGAGCCTGGGATCGGTCCAGTACCCTCACCCGTGGGTCCCCCCACGGATGCGTGCCGAGCCTCGGGTGTCGCGGGTTGGCCTCATTGCAGCCTCCCGACCGGTAGGGGAGTGGAACAAGATCGCTTCTCCCGCATTCTCTCTGCGCTCGCGCAGCGAGGTCCCCTCGATCTATCCACGTACCCCGAGCGCGTCTGCGCGGTGGCGGTGGGCCTGCTCGGGATGACTGGCGCCGGGCTCATCCTCATGACCAATGGCCAGGCCGGGGCCGTCTGGGCATCCGACGAGGCCGTCAACAAGATCGAGGAGGCGCAACTCACCCTCGGCGAGGGACCTGGTGTGGATGCATTCGTCCTGGGGTCTCCCGTCCTGGAGCCCGACCTGGCCCGCTTTTCGCCTCGATGGCTGTTCTTTCGCCGTGCGGCCCTTGCCCTGGGGGTGCGGGCGCTGTTCTCGCTGCCGCTCCAGGTGGGCGTCATCCGCATCGGCGTCCTCAATCTCTACCGGCTCGAGCCTGGCTTCCTCAGCGACGACGAACTGGCCGACGCTCTGATCCTCGCCGACGTGGCCACGCAGGACCTGCTCGACCTCCAGGCCATGGGGAACATGCCCTGGACCGGGGCCGATGGCGTGGGCCAGCGAGCCAAGGTGCATCAGGCCACGGGGATGGTCGCGGCTCAGCTCAGTTCCACGATGGGAGATGCGCTGGCCCGCCTGCGGGCCCACGCATTCTCCACCGGTGCCAACATTTTCGACGTGGCAGAAGATGTTGTATCCCGCCGCCTTCGGTTCGAGTAGATTGAATGCTGCCAGCGTGGGGGGCCAGGTGCCGTGTCCTCCGACTCCTCCCACAAGCGGATGGTGCGTCCATTACCCACGACGTATTGTCGTTTAGGCGAAAATGAGGGATCATGGGACATGATGGGGAATTAGAGTCCCTAGCCTTGAATGGAGGGTCCCCAACGATGGGTGAGGAACGGCGGCTGGCCAAGACCCTTGTCGAGCTGGCGGACACGTTGGTCGCCGACTTCGATATCGTCGACTTCCTGCACACGCTGGCCCAGCGCTGCGTGGAGCTCATCGACGCCGCGGAGGCGGGCCTCATGCTCGCCGACCAGCGGGGGGGCTTGCGGATGGTGGCGTCCTCCAGCGAGCGGGCACGGCTGCTGGAGCTCTTCGAGATCCAGAACGAGCAGGGTCCGTGCCTGGACTGCTTCAAGACCGGTCAGCCCGTTAGCGAAGAAGATCTCGAAGCCCACCCGGACCGCTGGCCTCTGTTTGCGGCGGAGGCGAAGACGGCCGGCTTTCGATCGGTCCATGCGCTGCCCATGCGCTGCCGCAGCCAGGTGATCGGCGCCCTCAACCTCTTCCGCACCGAGTCGGGGCCACTCGACGACGCCGCCGTTCACACCGGCCAGGCGATGGCGGACATCGCCACCATCGGCATCCTGCAGGAGCGGGCGGTCCGGGAGGCTCGGGTGCTCGCCGAACAGCTCCAATCGGCGCTGAACAGCCGGGTGGTGATCGAGCAGGCCAAGGGCGTGCTGGCCGAGCGTGCGAGCGTCAACGTGGACGACGCGTTCCAGATGCTGCGCACCTACGCACGGAACAACAACCGCCGCCTGCACGAAGTGGCGGAGGACGTCATCGGCGGCGCCATCAGCACGAACGCGCTGACCAAGGTCCCGCCGCCATCTCGCCAGCCCAAGAAGGGCTGAACCGGCGGCCGCCCGGCGGCTACAGAGCGCGGGTGGCCGAGTGCTGGGTCGTGACGGTCTTTGTGTGGTGAGGGCTCATATGCAGCCCTGGACGCACAAAGAAGCTCCGGAGCCTCATCTGAACGGCTGCGTAGTGGTCGGCCGCGGAAGTACGTTGATGTGAGTTCAGGGCACGGATGCCCCAAAGCCCGGCGCCAGCGCCGGGAGAGCCACGGGATCCATCAACGTATCTGCCGACCACGAACGAAGAGTGGCACTCCGGATGTCCGCTATCCTCGGGGGCGTAGCGGAAGGGGGTCACGCGGGAATGGTCGTCACGTCTGGAGCGGGCGAGAGACACTAGCCCTCCGGACCGCGATTCGCATGACGATCGAGGCCTTCGCCGAGCACCTCGGCGTCGCGGGTCGCATCGCCAAATGGGAGGCCCAGGGTCAGAAGATTGTTCCAACCCCAGGGATTCAGAAGGTGTTGGACGCCTCGCTGGAGCGCTTTCGCGGTAACTGCGCCGTGCTGCTTCGAAAGCCCGAAGACGCGATCCCAGTTCTAGAGTGGCGCGGAACGCCAGTCCCGATCTTGTAGGCCCGTACGGAGCAGTGCACGCCGATTTGGCCGCCGCATACAGCCAGCGCGACGAGGTAGAGCGCGCCTGCACTCTTCTCGATGACGTATTGGTCACGGCGCATACGGCACGGATGCCCGAACAAGCAGCGCGCGTGCAGCGGATACGCAACGTCTACCTGAGCCAATGGGCGGACACGGCGGCGGTGCGCCAGCTCGACCACCACCTGTCGCAGTTCGAGATCGGTGCGTGAACTACATTGACGAACTCGCCCAAGCGATCCGGGCGCGGGTAGACCCTGGCCGCCACCTACCCAAGACCGACACCCAGCGTCTTTTCCGGATGTACGCGGTGCTGGCGCTCGTCAAGGGTACCGGCGTGACTGCCAAGGACGTTCACGACGCCTGGGCGGCCTGGGAGTGCGATCGGAAGCCTCAAGCTCCATCTATCATGCCTTTCGTGCAACTCACCGCAGAGACCCAACGCCTCGATGAACCCTTCGTAGCTGCCATCCATGCAGCCGTGCGCGAGTGTCCCACGCTGTTGAAATAGTTCGCCCCGAATCTGGTCTCTTCGCAGTGCGGCACCGTTTGCACTCCTGCAAAAGGCGGGTTTGATACGGCAGGGGGCGAAGATCGTCAGAGAGCCGTGGGATCCATCAACGTATCTGCAAATAGGACCACTTAGGGCCCAGGAGGGGTTGCAGGGTCACCGGGCGCAGGCGCCATGGGGGCAGGCTCGGCGGTGGCCCGGACCCGCACCACGAGATCCCGGTCGCCATGACCCCGGACGATCACGCTGCCGGCCGGGCGTTGCCCTGCGGTCGGCTCGGCGGGAAGGGCGACGTGCACCGTCACGGCACGGGACTCGCCCGGGCCGAGCCGGAACTCCACCGGCGCCGTCGCCAGCCCGAAGCCGTCCAGGGCCGAGACGTCGCAACGCAGGGCAGCGGCGTCGGGGAGGCTGTTCTCGACGAGGAGCCGTGTGCTTGCGGTGGTGCCGGCGATCCCTCGGACCTCGACGGTGATTGCATCAGGCTGGCCGCTGGCCCCCTCGGCGCCTCCGTGCTCCGGCCGTCTGACCAGCTGGTCGGACAGTGCGTCGATCGATCCGTCCGCCACCCCGAGGATGTCGGTGACCAGCTCAGCGTTGAGCTCGGCCATGTCCGCGAGGTAGTCGGGCAACCTGCGCCGGAGGAACTCCTGGGCGCTGACCTGGACGTCCTCGGGCTTGAGGCTCCCGGCCCGGACCTCGTCGAGCAGGACCGCGTACAGCCGCCCCGCCCATGTCTGCTGCTCGGTGACCCACGCCCCGAAGAGCTGGTACCACCCGGCCCACTCGGTCGCGTTGGCCCCGTCCGGCGGGGAGGGGACGGCGGAGGGCCGCCCGGCGGCGGCGATCCGGCCGGGGGGAAGCAGGCCGCTCAGATAGTCGTCCCGGTAGCGGGAGACGAGGCGCAGCGACCGGGAGAGGAAGCGCGTGTAGATCTCCACGAGGCGGCGGTAGGCCTCCGGGCCGTATTCCTGGCCGAAGCGCGGCAGCTCCGTGCCCAGCAGCCCGGGTGGGAACCCGGGGCCGGCAACGGCGGCGAGGAGGCGCTGCAGGTTCGCCGTCGAGGCCGTGGAGCGTTCAACTGTCTCGTTGACCAGGTTCTGGAGCCGCTGGATCCAGTCAGGCGACTCACCCTCCGGGGTCATCGGATCGCCGCCGGCTCCTTCAGCAGCAACACGAGCACGAGCATCCGGCGTGGTAGCTGCCGCAGCCCCTGGGCAGCGCGGCGATGGCGACCACGATGGGCCGGATCAGGCAGCCGCCGACGCGGATCGTGATGTAGCCGACCTCGCACTCGTCCACGTCGGCGAGGGTCGCCCGCGTCTCGGCCACCATGCTCAGCACACCGGGTGACTCGAACGACCTCTCCGTGGCGACTCTCGTCGGGGCGGTGTGGCTCGGCGGGCTGGGCTGCGTAGGGACCGGTTCCTGGCACGCGATCTGCACGACGAGCTCCAGCGTGGCCGTGCTGCACGGCTCGATCGTAAGCGGGCCCGCCGGGCGGAGGAGCGCCCGCCAGGGGAGCGTCCGGCCCCCCCGGGAGCGGATCTCGCTCACCTCCAGCGTCACGTTCTCGCGGACTTTCCGCGTCTCGTTCTCGATCTCGATCGGCACGACGCGCAACTCGCCGCAGCGACCGTAGACGACGATGTCCGCGTCACCGATGCAGCACTCGCAGCACTCGTCGTCGTCGCAGTCCTCGTGCTCGCAGCCGCAGTCGTGGTCGTGGCGGCGGTGGTGCTCGTGGTGATGACCGTGACCGACGTGGCGGCCCCGCCGGCCCTGTTGCGGCACAGCCGGGCCCGTCCACGGCTGGGCAGGCGCGTACGCCGGCGACGCCGCCGCCATGGCGTCCGACATCGTCTGGACCCGCTGGTAGAGATCCTGGAGGGCCCGGTCGTAGCCCTGGCGGAACGAGTCCAGATAGCCGGGCAGGTCCATCATCTCCATCCGCCCGTTCTGGTGCGACCATCCCCAGTACATCGGCGGCGTGGCGGACGTGGAGGCGGCGGTGCTGCCGGGCCGGCTCTGGCGGTGCGTCCTCGTTCCGTTCATGACACGTCTCCTCGCTCTCGTGCTGGGTCAGGTCAGGAGGTCGATGGTGAAGCGCTCGGTCGCGATCCGTGGCAGGACCCGGTACTGGGTGTTGGCCGTCAGTGCCGCCGGTGTGGTGATCTTGAAGTCCACGGAGGCCCATCCTCCAGGGACGATCGTCGGCGTGGTGTTCGTGAACGTCGCCGCCCCGCCCGGCGTCAGTCCCAACGCCGGCTCGACCACCACCGCGCCGCCCGCCCCGACCGCAAGCACGCGCGGGCCGGTCTTCATCTCGAGGACGGGTTCGTCGCCGATCTGGCCGACCACGATGTCGACGTTGCCCTTGTTGACGACGACGATGCTGCCCGGGATCGTCTTCGATGCCTTGACGCCGGTGAAGACCTGGCCCGGTGGGACCAGCATGGGCGCCACGGTGGTCGTCACGAGCACCGACGCCGCAACCGACTGGTTACCGGCCGACGTGGTGAGGTCGAGCGTGCCAGCGTAGATTGCCGGCGCGGTGAGCGGCTGCAGCCCCATGTTGATGACGAGGCGGCGAACGGAGCTGGCGGGGACCACGGCATCGGCGGGCAGGCCGATGGGGCCGCTCTCGACGCCGGTGGGGAAGGTGACCGACAGGATGGCGTCGCTGACTTTGATGTCCCCGCCACTCGGGTTGGAGACCCACACTTCTCCCCGGAGTTTGTCGCCTTCGCCGATGAGGAGGAGAGGGGTGGTCCCCAGTACGTCGAGCGGGGGCACGACCGGCCGCTACTCGTCGTCGGGGTCGAGCACGCGGACCCGGATCCCCCGGCTTGTGCCGAGTTCCGTGGGCCCCTTGGCGTGCCTGTGCTCGATGCGTTCGGTCCGCTCGACCACCTGGGGGTGGTGAGGGCTGCCGATCAGCTGCTCGGACTCCCCCTGGTAGGTGACCCCCATGAGCTCGACGCCGAAGAGCGTGTAGCCGACGTGGTGGTGGTACGGCTGGCACACCCGGGTCTCGGGAAGCGGCGCAAGCCTGAGGGTCTGGCAGCTGTCGATCGCCACCGGCTTCAGGTCGATGTTCTCGTTGAGCGTCACCGGCTTGAGGTCGATGTTCTCGTTGAGGGTGATCGGTTTGATCTCGAGTGGCTTCAGGTCGATGTTCTCGTTCAGCGTCACCGGCTTGAGCTCGATGGGCTTGAGGTCGATGTTCTCGTTGATCGTCAGGGGCTTGAGCTCGAGCGGCTTCACCTCGATCGGCTTGATGTCGAGGGTAAGGGTCTCCTTGATGTTGTCGAGGCCCTCCAGCTTCAGGTTGACGTTGCTCGTCACGGAGGCGCTGCTGCTGCTGCCACCGCTGTCGAACCATGAGGTCGGATCGAACAAGCTGAAACCCATTTCCCGCTACCTTTCCTCCGGTAGGGCCATCGGTTGGGAGCCTAAGGCTTGGGCGCCTGAGGTTGTGCGCCTGCTGTGGGCCGAGTCTAGCGAAGTGCGACCTGGTTCACTCGCGACGGGGGGTTTCATGTGGAGCTCGGCCGTCCAGTCGTCACCGGCGGCGGCGACCGCCGCGAGATACCCGGTCGGGGCGCAGAGGCGACGTGCGTGCACACCGGGCGGCCACCGGCCCCCGTAGCGGCACGCGGTGGCCTTGCTCGCAGCTTCGAGGGCGACGAACTCCTCCAGGGACGCCACGCCGATCCCCGCCAGGGCCCTGGTCGGGAGGAGGGCCGGGACCTCCTCGATGTCGATGCCCACCGGCCGTTCGTCGCTGATCGCGAGGGCCACCCATGCCCCGCTGTGGGACCAGCTGACGTTGATCGTCACCCCCTGGACGGCCGGGATGCCTCCACCGGTGAGGGGCACGCGATCGGGGGTCAGGCCGAGGCGGCGACCGACCGCATGCCGGGCCGCCACCCGGGCGGTCACCGCGCGGTCCCGGTCGGCGGCGAAGCCCAGCGAGGCGATCCGTGAGCGTTCCTCGGTGCCGAGCATGGCGACCTTGGCGGCATCGCCCGCGGCCCCCACCTCGACGGGGACGAGCCAGACGTCGATGACGCTCATCGAGGCAGCCTCGAGCGCAGGATCCGGTACTCCCAGGCCCCCGAAGCCATCTGCTCGTACACGGGGGAGCCGGGGATGGCAAGGAAGTTGTCGATGACGGCGCTCTGCTCGCCGAAGGCCTTGGTCCGGTTGTTGGCCACCTCGTCGCAGGAGGCGAGCACGTTGGCGGTGATCTCCCGGTTGTCCACGACCGTGAAGCCCAGCTGGGCGAGCAGGGCCTGGACCTCCATCCATCGCTGCCCGGCCAGCAGGTCGGTGTGCAGGAACCAGCCCCCTGGGCGGAGCACCCGCCGGACCTCCGAAAGGAACGCTCGCATGTCGGGATAGGTGTGCGAGGACTCGACGTTGGTGACGGCATCGAACGTGGCGTCGTCGAAGGGTAGGTGCTCCGCGTCGCCCACCTCGAAACGCACCGCCGCGTGGCGGTGGGCCTTGCGGCAGAAGGCGATGGCCTCCGGCGAGAGGTCCACGCCCACCGGCTCCGCCCCGAACCGCTCGGCGAGCAGGGCGACCGTGCCGCCGCGGCCGCAGCCCACGTCGAGGACCCGCTTTGCCGTGAGGTCGGTCGCACCCATCAGCTCGAAGGCCAGCCGGATCGAGCTCGGGTTGAACACCCCGTCCGGCACCGCGAAGGCAGCCTCGTCCCCGTCGCCGGCTCGCAGGCTCAGGTAGCCGTAGTTGAGGAAGAACGATGCCTCGCCCATGCCCGTTCGCTCCAGCCGCCGGGTCATGTCGTCGTAGAATTCCCGGTAGCTCGCCTTGGCGGCGACACCGGGACCGTCGCCCTCCAGGGCGGGAACGTCGGCGGCGGGGCCGAGGTTGGTCGGCGGCCGAGGGTTCATTGGAGGGTTCATTGGAGGGTTCATTGGTAACGACGGCGTTTCCTCGACGCCACCGGAGGTCTGCGCCCGCTCCACCAGCGGGGCGAGCTCGGACAGGGTGGGCGCCTTGAAGAGCTGCAGCACCGGCATCTCGATCTGAA
>DASPZW010000550.1:0-2206 GCA_035636055.1 Actinomycetota bacterium | reverse complement strand
AAGCAGGGCGGACGGCGCACGCATGCGGGTGCGGAACCTGGAGGCGTGGGACGGGACACCCATCCTCGACGTCAAGCCGGTGCTCGCCCAGGCAGACGAGCGGTGACTACGACGAACAGGCCCCCGTCGCCACCGCGGCCGCCTGGGCTTGCGCCTTGTCGATTTCGGGTCCCACTTCCTTGCCGGTGAGGGCGAAGCCGACGTTGGGGAGGTAGACCGACGCGGAGAAGACCACGCCGACCACCTCGCCGCCGGGCTTGACGAACGGGCCGCCGGAGTTGCCCGGACGGACGTCGGCCTGGATCTCGTAGACGCTGCGGGTGGTGACGTTCTGGTTGTAGATATCGCGGCCGACGGCATCGATCTGGGTCAGCAGCGCGGCGGGGACCAGCGTGAACCTTCCCCCGCCCGGGTAGCCGAGGACGGCACCGGCGGTCCCCCGTGGGGCGGTCGTGCGTTCCAGCGGGAGCGGCTTGGCGCTCGCCGGCAGGCCGGTCACCCGCAGCACGGCGATGTCGACCTCGGGATCGAAGAGGACGACCTTCACGTTGCTGTAGCGCCGGTCTCGCTGGTCCAGGAGGAACGGGGAAACGATCCCGGCGACGACGTGGGCATTGGTGACGACCAGCCCGTCGGCGGCGACCCACCCCGACCCGCTCTTGATGCCGCCGCAGCCCAGCCCCTCGATCTTGAACGTTGACGGCCCCGCCACCGCCGCGGCTGCCTGCACCTCGGGCGTCCCGGGGGTGGGCAGCGGTGGGGGCGGCCCGGGTTCCACGCCGGCAAAGACCTGCGGGAGCCCCGACGGGGCGAGGAGGTGGCCGACGGCTGCGAAGACGGCAGGGGCGTTGGGCAGCGTGTTGACGAGCGCCTTGACGATGGCCGACTGGCTCAGCGGACGGGAGATCGACGGGATGCTGACGAGGGAGATCATGGCGGTGATGACCCAGATGGCGAGCAGGGTCGCCGCGACGCCGATCGCCGCCCCGACGCCCGCGTCGAGCGGGCCGAGCATCGTCACCCGCAGCCCGGCGCGGATCTTGGCCCCCACCCGCTCCCCGATGCCGCCCAGCAGGATGGCGAGCCCGAAGACGACGACGATCGCCGTCGTGGTCTTGCTGACGTTGCTGTGGAGGTGGCGGGTCACCTGCGGGGCCAGCACCGCGCCGAAGGCGAGGCCCCCCCAGAACCCCCCGAACGAAAGCAGCTGCACCGCGGCCCCCCGGAAGAAGCCGTGGGCCGCCGATGCGGCGATCGCGAGCAGGATGATGAAGTCAACCACGTTCACGCCGACAGATCCTCCCGGATCCCCCTGTGCGCCAGTACGCCCAGAGAATTGGATGCTGGTTGCAAGCTCAGGCGGGTGCGTACTGCAGGTTCCAGGGCGACTGACCCGGCCTACGGGAGCCTGGGGGCACGCGGGCGTGCCGGGTCGTGGGTCTCGGAGCCCTGGCGGCCTGCAGCACGCACCCTCCCCCTTGCTCAGACCAGGATCTTCTGGTTCTTCCCGATCACCACGACGCCGCTGTCGCTCATGGTGTACCGGCGCCGGTCGTCGTCCGGGTCCACGCCGATCCGGGCGCCCTCGGGGACCACGACGTTCTTGTCGATGATCGCCCCCCGGATGACGGCACCCCGCCCCACCTGCACGCCGTGCATGATGACCGAGCCCTCGACGAGCGCCCCGGAATGCACGACGACCTCCGGCGACAGGATCGAGCCGCGGACCGTCCCGCCGGAGACGATCGCCCCGGCGCAGAGCATCGAGTTGAATGCCTGGCCCCGGCGCTCGTCGTCGTCGAAGACGAACTTCGCCGGGGGGGCGGGCTCGTTCCATGAGTAGATGGGCCAGCTCCGGTTGTAGAGGTTGAAGACGGGGTGGACCGAGATGAGGTCCATGTTCGCCGAATAGTAGCTGTCGAGGGTCCCCACGTCCCTCCAGTACCCGCGGTCGCGGTCCATGGCCCCCGGGACCTCGTTGCTGGCGAAGTCGTAGACGCGGGCGTCGCCCTCCGCGACCATCCTGGGGATGATGTCGCCGCCGATGTCGTGGTCGGAACTCTCGTCGGCGGCGTCCATGGTGACGGCCCGGATGAGCGCCTCGGTGCTGAACACGTAGTTGCCCATCGAGGCGAGCACCTGGTGGGGAGCGTCGGGGAGGCCGACGGGATCGGAGGGCTTCTCCCGGAACGCGGTGATGTTGCGG
>DASPZW010000549.1:0-7623 GCA_035636055.1 Actinomycetota bacterium | reverse complement strand
CCGATGATGATGCGGCCCACTGGTCCCAAGGCCGGGTGGGTGATCGCGTAGTGCGGCGTGCCCGCGAGGTCGAAGCCCTTGGAGAGCGACACTCCGTCGGGGAGGTTCAGGTGCTGGGTGCGGACCGCCTCCCGGGCACGAGCCGACGGGGGCGGCGGCGCCGGGCGCTGGTCGAGGATGCGGCCACCGAAGACAGCTTCCAGGCCGAGGTCGACGTCGCTCTTGGCGAGCACCGCCTCGATCGTGGTCGCCTTCAGGTCGTCCGCCAGGGCCAGGATCTCCTCCACGACCTCACGCATACGACGTTGCTGGAGGATGAGGCGATCCACCTCGACCCGCTGGCGGGTGGTCAGCCCCGCCTTGGACCACCGCACCAGCTGCTCGTCGAACACCCAGAGGTCGTCGTGAGTCTCGCCGAAGACCCGGATTGTCCGTTCAACGGTGTGGTCGTCCAGGACGCGTGGCCGGTGCTTGGCCTCCAGGAGGAGGCGGTACTGGTCCTCGGCCGCCTTCAGTCCCTCATCGATGACCGTGCCGATCAGGGGCAGGGCACTGATGGGGTGCCAGCGCGGTTGGCCCCTGGGCGCCTTCGTCACTCCGGCCACTCCTCCTCAGCGAGGATGGCGACGATCTGGCGTTCGATCTCCGGCAGGCGCTCGACGGCACGCCACGCCAGGTTCAGGTTCACCCGCCGGTAGGCGTGCACCAGGATGTTGCGCATCCCGACCAGGTCCCGCCAGGGCACCTCGGGGTAGTCAACACGCAACTCGGCAGAGACTGCGCCGGCCGCCTCGCCGATGATCTCGATCCAGCGGGTGACCGCGGCCTGTGTCACCTCGTCATCGAGGACCGCCCGGCCACCAGCGGTGTGCCTGCGGATGAGGCCTGTGTACTCCAGGATGTCCTCCAGGCGTTGCTGGTCACGGTTCACAGTGCGACCGCCTCCGCCAGGACCTGGTCGCGTACCCGCTCGTTGAAGCTGTCGTCGAGGCCGACGTCCACCGCGCAGCCGAGCAGCTCCTCCAGGTCGAATGCTAGGCCGCCGAGGTCGAAGAGGCTGCGGTCATCGTCCATGTCAACGATCAGGTCGAGGTCGCTGTCATGGTCGGCCTCACCGCGCACCACGGATCCGAAGACCCTCACGTTGCTCGCTCCGTGACGGGTGGCGATCGCCAGGATCTCGGAGCGCCGGCGCCGGAGCTCCTCCAGCCCGGGAGGAGCGCTGCGGGAAGGGAGACGGGTCATCGTCGCCTCGGGTCTCTGAGAGGTCTGCGCTGGCCCCTGCCGAGGACTGCGGCGACGTCGATGTTGTGGGTGCCGTAGGGGTTGATGGCCGAGGGATGCGCCGGGCTGATGTGCGCCTTGGCCTCGTCACTGATCCGGTTGCCCAGCGCCTCCTCGGCCTCGATGGCGTCCTGGAGGTACCAGGTGATGCAGAGCACGCAGATGTTGACGACCAGGGTGAGGCAGTGCGCCTGCATGCTCTGGTCCTCGTGGTGCCGGTGCTTCTCCTTGCCGGCATCGGCGTAGGCGATGAAGCGGCGCATGTTGTTGAGGTTCTCACCCAGGTTGAGTTGGCGGCCGATGCGCCGGCGGAAGGCCTCGTCGGTGAACCAACGCAGCGCGTGCAGCGTGCGCATCAGCTTGCCGTACTCCAACAGGGCCTTGGCGAGGGGGTGCTGGCGCGAGCCGGCCTGCAGGCGGGCGACCAGGAGCGAGGCGGAGACGTAGCCGAGGATCAGCGAGCCGGCGATACGGCGCAGGTCGTCCCAGTGCTCGGCGATCAGGTCGATCTGGACGTGCTGGCTGAGGAGTGGCCCAGCCAGTGGCCAGCGTTCGTAGTGGGTGGCGGGGTGGGGACGGAACCGGGGCTTGTCGGCGATCTTGGCGATCCGGGGGGAGAGCTTCTTGCCCACGAAGTCGAACAGGGCAAACGTAGCAAACATCTGGCCGTGCGTGTCGGTCGTGTGCTCGACGATGGGCAGCTCGGTGGTGTTGCCGAGGATCTCGTCGAGCACGTAGAGCCCGTCACGCTCGGTGGAGACAATGACCCGGGTGCCGAAGGTGGAGTGCTGGTCCGATACGTGGCAGTAGGTGGTCACGCCCTGGTCGGTGAAGTACCGGGACAGGGCCCGGGCGGTGAGCGATTTGCCCCGCATCGGCAGGCGCAGCCCGTCCGACGACGAGAGGGTGCCGCCTCCCTGGGCCTGGGCAAGCCATTGGTGATGATGCTCGTTGACCACCACCGCGTTGGCCGCCCGCAGGTTCGCCTCCTCCCGCAGGTAGAGCGTGTACCAGTCCAGCGTGTCGGCCGGGATGCCGGTCAGCTCCGCCATGCGGGTGCTCCCAAAATTGCACGCCTGGGAGATCATGTTGTAGCCGTAGAGATGGCGGCGATGCTCCATCTCGCTGCCCTTCGGCGTGGCGCCCGTGGGATGGGGCAGGCATCTGCTGAACCCGGTCACCCGGTCCACCTCGATGATCGCCTCGGCCACGGGGATGACCGGCACGCGGGCGAACAGGCCGTCCTTGAGGGCGTCGACCTCCGGGTCAAGGACCTCGGCGGCGAGGGGGCTCAGGTGCAGTTCGCCGTTTTCGTCGAGGCGGACCGCTCCGTTGCCGTCGGCGAGGAGGACCTCCAGGTCGTCGAGGTAGCGGGTGTACTCCTCGTCGATGCGGGCCAGGCGCTCGGCGAAGGTTGCGGGCATGCCCGTCAGCTCGGCGACCTCGGCCTGCTTGCGGGGCCACTCCTCGGGCGGGATCAGGTAGGAAGCGATGTTGGCGTAGCGCCGCGATCCCTGCACCCAGATCTCGCCGGACCGCAGCGCCCCCTGGAGGGCGAACAGGGCGCATATCTCCCAGTAGTGCTTGTAGGAGTTCTCGTCGTTCCCGGAGCGGGCGGCCCTCAGGTAGGGCTGCCAGCGCTCAGGGACAAAGCCCACCGGTGCGTCGCCGGGGACGTGGCGGCGGTTCTCCGCATTCATCTTCTGCAGCAGGACCACGGCGTCGAGGACCTCGCTCGGGGAGACGCTGGCATGGAATGTCAGCGCAGCGAGCACCTGCGGGGCGAAGGAGCGGATGTGCGAGTAGCTGGCTTCGATCACCGCCAGGTGCCCGCCGTCACGTGGGAGGCGCTCGTCATCGCTGCGCACCGCTGCACTGAGGCGATCCGCACCGAGGCCCCGCACGCCCGCCCCGGCACCGGCATCGTCCAGTTCAGGGTCGAGGACGACGTCCAGGATCTCGTCCAGCAGGCCGAGGCGCTCGATGTTGGCCTCGGCGATCGACTGCTGGCGTGTAGCGACGGCCTTGCGGGCACGGCTGTCGGTGCCGGCAAGTGCCTGGTCGAACATCTGCACCACCTCGTCGACGACGCTGGTGTACGTGCCGGCCAGTGTGGCCGCCAGGACGGGGTAGCGTCGCTGCGGTGCCAGGGCCTTCAGCGCCTTCGGGCTCGAGCGGCGCCCGACGGTCGCCATCTGGCGCAGGCGCTCGGGCGGGATGGCGGACAGGTCGAGGCGGTCCGCCCCGAGGCGGCGCAGGTAGGAGAGCTTGACGATCTCCTCCTTGATCGACTCCGGGGCCCAGCTGGTGGCCCCCTCTCCCAGCCACACCAGGGGCGCTACGCCCAGCTCGGTATCGGTGACGACAAGGGGGTCGAGCAGCGCGCAGCGCTCGGGGGTGAGCTGTGGGCGCAGCCGCCAGGAGATCTCCTCGTGGGCGCGCTCCCCGGTCGAGGCGACGGTCCGCATGAGCGTGTGCAATCCCGGGCGGACGATCTTCTCCGCACGCAGGTGCTCCAGGGCCTGACCAAAGAGAAGGGAGGCGTTGTCCCGCTCAAGCGCCCGGGCGAGCAGCCAGTCCCGGAGCTGCTTGAATTCACCCTTGCCGCACGTGACCCAGCCGCAGTGCCCGAGCACCGCCACGGCGTGTTCCCGGCGCACCCTGTCACCGACTCCGGTCACATAGCGACCGAGGGCACTCGGTGCAGCTCCGACGGCCTTGGCCACCCGGGCGAGGACCTCCGCCGGAGGGGTCCCCAGGTCGTCGGGGATGAACCCCAGGTAGCGCAGGGCGCACACCTGGATGGCCAACCCGAGGCGGTTCGTGGTGCCGGCGTGGGAGCGGAGCCAGCGCAGGTCCTCCCGGCCGAGGGTGAAGAACTCCACCAGGTCGCTGTGGGCGACCTCAGGCGGCCAGGCCATGAGCTGCTCGAGCTCCGGGTCGGAGAGCAGGCGGGTGGGCACGGGATCCTCTTGGTGCTCGCCAGCAGCTAGATGTCGACGAGCACGGCTTCGAGGGCCGCGTCGCGGTCAGCCTCCGAGGGCAGGCTGTAGCGCCGGGTCGTGTCGAGACGGCGGTGGCCGGCGATCTCAGCGACGAGCACGATGTCGGCACCGGAACGGACCAGGTTCGTGAGGCAGGTGTGCCGGAGCAGGTGAGCCGACAGATCCAGCCCGGCCTCCCTGGCAAGGCGGCGCAGGACCAGATCGACGGAGCGGGACGTCAGCCGTGACCCCCGCCGTGACAACCACAGAGCGACCGGGTCGGTGCCAGCTCCTTCCACGAGAGCCCTGGTAGAGACCATGCGCGCCCGGACGGGCATCCATTCGTCCAGGGCCGTACGGCAGGCGCTGTTGAGCGGCACCTCCCGGTAGGCGTCGCCCTTTCCGGAGCGCACCCGGACACAGCCCCGGCGAGCGGACACCGAGACGTCCACCACGTCCAGGGCCGCAAGCTCGGAGAGCCGCAGTGCCGTGTAGAAGAACACCGTGGCGATGGCGCGGTCCCGGGGGGAGGGGTCCGCCTCGACCGTTCGCAGGAACAACCGCTGGTCGTCCTGCTCCAGCGCCCGGGGAGCGACCTGGGGCAGTTCCTCCCGGGGCACGTCGGGCCGGCCCACCCCGAGGGAGCGGTAGAAGTTCTCAAGCGCCGCCAGGGCCTGGTTCACCGAGGTGGGCGCCCATTTCCTTGCGGTCTTCACGTGACGCTTGTAGTCCCGCACCGCCCAGTCCCGCACCTTCGGCTCCGCCAGGGCATCGGCGCCGTGGGCGGAGGTGGCCAGCCACATGAGGAACCCCGACGCTTGTGCGAGGTAGGCATCGCGGGTGCGCATGGCGAGCGGCTGACGCTCCAGCCAGTTCCGGTAGGCGTCGATGGCCGCCGTGGCGTCGACCACACCCGGATCGGCCTTTTTCAGTTGCCTCGGCATAAGCGGCCCCTGTTAGTGGAAGTGAGGTTGAACCTCCTGCGGGAACCCTACAGCCGGATTATTGGAAGTTCAAGGACGATCTACTGCCACTAAGCACGTTTAGAGGCGGTCCATCAGAAGTCATCAAATCGGGCGGGACGGTCACCCTCGGATCGGCGGGGGCGCATCCTGGGGAGCCCTCGATGCCCGGTGACAGGCCGGCAGGGGTCTCAATAACCCTAGTCCAGCCCCACCTTCCTCTAACCCGGATTGGTGGGAGGGTTTTCCGCCGTTTTGGCACACCCTCTGTGTCAACCCCCTTGGCCAAAAATAGTCCTGTCTTTGGGTTGTCCACAGCTGCGGAGGATACGAGGGTCCACAGTCTCGGACGCCTACTGAAGCGCTGCTGGGCGGCTTGACGGGTGACCCCGAGTGCCACTCCCAGCTCACCCCAGGAGTGCCCGAGACGCCGGGCTGCGACCACGGCGCCGGCGAGCTGCTCCTCGGCTGTTGCGAGCTGCCCCACCGCCGTCTCGACGGCCTCCAGGGCGCTCCGGTCGCGTCCATGGACGAGGCTGCGGCCGACCATGCCCTTGCCCATGGTGGAGCGCCGGACATCGCAGCTGCGGCACAGCGCCATCGGCCCGTAGGCGACCACGGCGCGATGCTCGCAGTCGGGACGAAGCACCGGGTCATCGGCGTAGCAGCACGTGGTCCGTGCGTCAACGTGGCTTGACGCCTCCCGCATGGCCACCCTTATGCCGCCTGGGGGGCAGGTTTGTCCCCCGCCGACAGAGCGACGGCGGCCTTGTGCTTGGCGGGGTCGTACGCCACACCGTCGCTCCTGCAACGGTAGATGACCCGGATCCAGGCCCGGGCCAGGATCCGAACCGCGTGGGGGTGATCGGCCCCTCCTCGCCTGGGCATAGATGCCGGCCGCCCAATCGCTGCCGTGCCGAGAGTTGTCGGCGAAGGTGTGCACGGCAGTGCGGAAGCGTTTGTTGCAGGCCCATCGGAAGTGCACCGCCTTGTACTTGCCCGAGCGCTTGGTGACGGGGCTCATACCCGCCAGCGCGGCAACGGCTTCCGGAGCGTCGTAAGCTGGGCGGCAGTCGCCCCATTCGGCGAGCATCTGGGCTGCGTTGATCAGACCTGACCGTGGTAGGGAAGTGAAGATCTCTCCGTCCGGATGCTCACCCAGTCGGGTGGCCACCTCCTTGTCGAGATCCCTGATCGCAGCGTTGAGGCTGGCGATCACACCGACGTAGGCCAACACGGCGGTCTTGCGGGCGGCCGTCTCCGCGACGGCGGTAATGCCCGCCGGGGCTCTGCGCAGGCGCCCGACGAGCTCGGCGGCTGAACGACCCCCGCTGTAGCCGTGCTTTTTGCAGAACGCCGCCATCTGCTTCTCGCCGAGCTTGGCTGCGGATGCGGGGGTTGGGTAGCGCTGCAGGAATGCGAGCGCGATCTTGCAGGTGACGTCGCTGAACACCTCCTTGGCTCCCGGCCAGAAGGCATCCAGGGTGGCCTCCAGCTGGTTGTGGGCGGCCGTGCGCTGGGCAGGTCGCCTCGTGCCCGTACCGCTGCCCGGAGTGCCAGGGTGTGGTCGGAGAAGGGCTGGAGCGGCTTCAGCAGATGAAAGCGCAACCGCAGGTACTCCGCGATCACGGCCGCGTCCCCGGGGTCGGACTTGGCCCCCGAGACCACCTCTCCCTCCCGCCAGGCCTTGATGGCATTGGGCGACACCGCCACCACCGGGTGCCCAGCCTCGAGGAGACGGTCCACCAGCCGGCCGTCGGGGCGCTCGATCGCCACCGTCAGCCCGCCCGGCTCACCGAACACCCGAAGGCGGGCCACCAGCTTGTCGAATCCCTCCGCCGAGTGCTCCACCATGAACGATGCGAGCGCCTTGCCGGCATCGTCATGGACGGCCACGGCATGCTCCGTGGATGCCCAGTCGATTCCTGCGAACAACACCTTTCCCGTCACCTCCTTGGTCTCCCTACTTACGGATGCCTCGGTGAAAAGAGCTCGCTGCCGGGTGGTCACTGAATGACGCTCTATGGCGTGTCCCTTTGTTGCCGGTTTGGAGCTCCTCGGAAGAGTCGGGGGCGGTAGGTATTCTGAAGGCCCTTGGGGGCAAACCGAGCGTAGACCGTCCCCCGACCCTCACCGAAGCCCGGTGATCTCATCACAACAGAGATCAAACTTCCAGTCTCTAGTTATCCACAGAAGAGTCCACACAGTTATCAACAACTGCTAAGAACTCTTCTTCTCGTATGGTAGACCAGTGACCGAGCATGCGGCTCTCACCGCACTCGGCTCAAGCAAGCCTCAAGGGCGAAGTGGGCGGTGCCGCTGAGGTTGATCGCTGGTTTGATGCCTGTCCGGTCTAGGTGAGTCCGCAGGAAGTGGCATTTTCAGACACCCGC
>DASPZW010000548.1:0-10504 GCA_035636055.1 Actinomycetota bacterium | reverse complement strand
GCAGACCCGAGCCGGTGGTCCTGCGGGGTGAGCGCGTGGTCATACGGGAGGTACGCGCCCATGCCGCAGAGCCTCAGGCTGGTGCCGGGCATCATCTTTGAGTATAAAACGCTGTGCTACGACGGTTTATACTCAAAGAACGTCCGCACCCCCCGCGTCGCCCTGACAATTCCGTCCTTCACATTCCGTTCCATCGAGCACTGGGACGGCGAGGAGTGGTCGGTGGTCGAGGGCCCGCACCTCACCGAGGCAAATCCGCCGGGGGGTGGACCTGAGCCCCTAGGCTCTCCCTGTGCGACGCTCCCTGCTGGCCCGGTTCGTCGCCGTCCTTGCCGTCGCGGCCCTCCCGGCCGGTTCGGGCGTGGCGGCAGGTGCCCGGCGGCCGGCCACGCCGGCGCCCGCAGCCGCACCCGTCGCAGGGGCCCCTGCGAGGCCGACGACGTCGCAGCCCGCAGCCGCGCCCCTCAGCTTCACGATCGAGGCCACCGGCGACATGCTGGTGCACTCGCCGGTGTGGCAGAGGGCCCGGTCGTATGGCGCCACAAACGGCATGGCCTACGACTTCGGGCCGATGCTGGCCAAGATCAAGCCCTTGATCTCGGCCGCCGACCTGGCGATCTGCCACATCGAGACGCCCATGTCGCCGGACGACGCCCACCTCAGCGGCTACCCGCTCTTCAACTCACCGCACGAGCTGGCGACTGCCATCGCCGATGCCGGCTACGACGGCTGCTCCACGGCCTCGAACCACTCCGTGGACCAGGGCGCCGCCGGCGTCAACGCGACCCTCGTCGCTCTCGACCGTGCGGGACTCCAGCACGCGGGGACCGCCCGGAGTGCCGCCGAGGCCGCCCACGTCGAACTGCATGACGTGCGTGGGGTCGAGATCGCCCACCTTTCCTACACCTACGGCACCAACGGCAACACGGTCGCGGCAGGCATGCCCTGGATCGTCAACGTCACCAGCGTCCCCCGGATCCTTGCCGACGCCCACCAGGCGAGGTTGGCAGGGGCTAGCTTCGTGGTCGTGAGCATGCACTGGGGATCCGAGTACCAGACGTCGCCCACCGCCGAGCAGCGGTCCCAGGCGGCGGCCCTGCTGGCCTCGCCGGATGTCGACCTGATCCTGGGGGACCACGTCCACGTGCTGCAGCCTGTCGAGCGGATCGGGGGCAAGTACGTGATCTACGGCCTCGGGAACGTGTTCTCCAACCAGTCGCCCGCCGCTGGGCTCCCTGTCAACACCCAGGACGGTGCGATCCTCAAGATCCACGTCACGCAGCAGGGGAGCGCGCTGGTGCCCGACACGGTCACCTTCATCCCGACGTTCTGCCAGATCGGTCCGTACCTGGTGTGGCCGGTCGCCGAGGCGTTGAACGACCCCACCACCCCCGCCACCCTCCGGCCCCAGCTCCTTGCGTCCTGGCGCCGGACCGTCACCGCGGAGCGTTCCCTGCCGGGCCACGCCGCCGACGCCACGCCGGACACGCTTCCGGCCGCCTGAGCCCGGCCCGGCTCAGGGCTTGAAGGGCTGGGCCTTCCAGGTC
This sequence comes from Actinomycetota bacterium, assembly GCA_035636055.1. Classification (GTDB taxonomy): domain Bacteria; phylum Actinomycetota; class CADDZG01; order JAHWKV01; family JAOPZY01; genus JAOPZY01. Next base: position 8,957 of record DASPZW010000548.1, on the reverse strand, counting down.
ACCCCGGCGTCGGAGGAAACCAGCAGCTCGGGGTTCGGCATCGACGGGAGGACGGCGACGCCGTGGGATGGATCGGTGAACCCGAGGTCCGTGATCGGGGCGCCGGCCTCGGAGTCGGTGAAGACGGTCGTCCAGGTCCTGCCGCCGTCGCTCGTCCGGTAGAAGTACGAGGCTCCACTCACGGCAGCCACGATGAACGTGTGGGTCGATGCCGCGCCCAGGCCCGCCACCTGCCCGCCGCGCGGCGCCGTGCCAGCGGTGGACCAGGTGCGGCCTCCGTCGTGCGAGAGCAGGAGCGTCTTGGTGGAGGACCCGGCCCCCGGGTCGCCGGCGCAGACGGCGACGACGTCGTTGTCGCCCGCGGCTGCCAGGGCGGCGAGGCTCCCGACGTTGCAGGGTTCTCCCCGCTTGTCGAGGCCCCCGGCTGCCAGGGCGAGGATGGTGCCATCAGGGGTTGCCGTGAATCCCACCTTGCCGTGCAGGCTGATCCCGGCGCTTGTCACGACGGCGTCGGGCCCGACGGGCTTGAAGTCGTCGGTGGCCACCGGGGCGGCGTAGACGGTGGCTGAGACGCCGTCCGTTGCCCCGCCCTGGCTCGGGCCCACGAGGCTCCAGACGGTGCCGGCCGCCGCTTCGAGGGTGGTGACGGGGCCCCCGAGTGCGGTGACCTGGTGCCAGCTGGTCCCGCCGTCGTGGGTGGCCCAGACCTCCGGGCCGAAGAGCCACCCGTCGTTGGCGTTGGCGAAGCGGACCCGGGAGACGCCGGAGCTGTCCGGGTTGATGAGGGGACCTGGCACGAGGATCGAATGCCAGGTCGCCCCACTGTCACGTGACCGGGCGAGCGTGCTGCAACGCCCGGCCCCGCACGGGCTGGTGCCGAGGACCCACTCGACCCGCAACGAGATCCGGGTGACCGAGGCGGGGACGAAGCCCGCGGGCAGGGGAGCGTCCGGCGGGCCGGACGTGAGTGAGGCGGTGGACGCCTCCGGGCCGGCGGAGCCCGGCCCGCCGTTGACGTTGACATGGGAAATCCGGGTCACGTACCGCACGACCAGGAAGGGCAGCAGCACCGCCATCGCCGCGGTCGCCACCACGAGCCACAGCCGCTGCCGGCGGGCCGGCGGCCCGGGTGCAGGCGGCGCCAGGAGGTCCTCCCACTCGGGCTGGTTGGGGACGATGCCGTCGGCCCGCTGGTGGAGGGCCTGTCGCAGGAGATCCTCGAGGTCGGCGCTCATGCTTCGACGATCACCTCCCGCAGCTTCGCCAGCCCCCGGTGGATCAGGGACTTCACGGTGCCCTCCCGGCAGCCGAGGATCGAGGCGATCTCGCTGCCGGGCAGGTCGGCGTAGTAGCGAAGGACGAGGGCCGCCCGCTGGCGCTCGGGGAGGACCCCGAGGGCGTCGAGCAGCTCCCGGGCCCCCAGCTCGGACGCCACGCCCGGCGTGGCCCGGAGGTGGTCCCGCTCCCGGCGCTGGCGGCGCATGACCGAACGGCAGCCGTTGACCACGGAGCGGTGCAGATACCCGGCAGGGTCGTCCAGCGTCTCGAAGCGGGGCTGCAGGCGCAGGAAGCAGTCCTGCACGACCTCCTCCGCGATGTGCTGGGAGCCCAACAGCAGCGTGCCGAGGCGAACCATGGGCGCGTAGCGCTCGCGGTAGAGGTCGCTCAGGTTCCCCGCACGTTGCTGCACGACTCCAATCTGCACATCTGACCGACGCCCGACAAGTCCGGCGGGTTCCAACCGCTGCGGACCGCCCGGCGGGCGCGCGTCAGGAGGTGAGGCTTTTGCCGGAGTCCGCCTCGAAGAGATACAAGCGGGCAGGATCGAACCACAGCTCCCGGACCTCCCCGGGGCGCGCCTTGGTCTGGGGATCGAGGCGGGCCACCATGTGCTCCGTCGCAGCATGGGGCAGCTCGTCGAGGCCCGTCTTGCCGGCCACGTCGCCGAGTTCGGCAACCTGCTTGTCGTCGCCCACCGTGAAGTAGACGTAGACCTCCGAACCCAGCGACTCGACCAGCTCGATGTTCGCCTTGAAGCGCACCCCGCCCACGGTCGGCTCGAGGCATTCGGAGTCCTCGAAGTGCTCGGGGCGAATGCCGGCGACCAGCTTGGCCGGGGCGTCCTTCACCTTGTCGGCCAGTTCGGCCGGGAGGTCCATGTCCCCGAGCCGCGTGTGCAGCCGGCCACCCGCAAGCTCTGCGGGCATGAAGTTCATCGCCGGCGACCCGATGAACCCGGCCACGAAGAGGTTGAGCGGCCGGGCGTAGAGGTTGGCCGGCGTATCGACCTGCTGGATCGTGCCCTTGCGCAGGACCGTCACCCGGTCGCCAAGGGTCATGGCCTCGACCTGGTCGTGGGTGACGTAGACCATCGTCGTGGCCAGGCGGCGCTGCAGGCGGGCGACCTCGGTCCGCATGGCGATGCGCAGCTGGGCGTCCAGGTTGGAAAGGGGCTCGTCCATGAGGAAGGCCTTCGGCTGGCGGACGATGGCCCGGCCCATGGCGACCCGCTGCCGCTGGCCGCCCGACAGGTTGGCCGGTTTGCGGCCGAGGTGCTCGGTGAGGTCGAGGACCTTGGCGGCTTCCTGGACCCGCTGCTCGATGGTCGCGGGATCGACTTTGGCGAGCTTGAGCGGGAACGCCATGTTCTCCCGCACCGTCATGTGGGGGTAGAGGGCGTAGTTCTGGAACACCATGGCGATGTCGCGCTCCCGGGGCGGCTTGTCGTTCACGACCTCACCCCCGATTCGCAACTCGCCGTCGCTGATGTCCTCGAGGCCGGCGATCATCCTGAGCGCCGTCGACTTCCCGCAACCGGAGGGGCCGACGAAGATCATGAACTCTCCGTCGGCGATCTCGAGCGTGAAGTCCCGGACCGCCTCCGTACCGTCGGGGTAGCGCTTCGTGACGCCCTTGAGACTGATCTCGGCCACCGTATTTCCTCCTATCTATCCCTGCAGGGCGCCCCTACCCCTTCACGGCTCCGGCGGTAAGGCCTGCGACGATGCGGCGCTGGAACATCAGCACGAGGAGCACGATGGGGATCGTCACCACGACCGCGGCGGCGGCGATCGACCCGGTCGGCTGCTCGAACTGCGAGCTGCCGGTGAAGAACGCCAGGGCTGCGGGGACGGTGCGGGCCGCGTCCGTGGACGTGAGCGAGATGGCGAACAGGAACTCGTTCCAGGCGAAGATGAAGACGAGGATCGCGGTCGTGAACACGCCGGGGGCCGCCAGCGGGGCGATGACCTTGGTGAACGCCTGGAGCGGGGTGGCCCCGTCCATCTGGGCCGCCTGTTCGAGCTCCCAGGGGATCTCCCGGAAGAAGGCGGACAGGGTGTAGATCGCCAGGGGCAGCGAGAAGGTCAGGTAGGGCAGGATCAGCCCCGGCCAGGTGTCGTAGAGGTGCAGCTTCAGCCACAGGTTGAAGATCGGGCTGACCAGCGAGATCAGCGGGAAGATCGCCACGACCAGGGAGGCCCCGACCAGCAGGCGCTTGCCCGGGAAGTCCAGGCGGGCCACGGCGTAGGCGGCCATGGCGGCCAGGATCACCGAGACGGCAGTCGTGATGACGGCGATGCCGATCGAGTTGAAGAACGAGCGCGTGAACAGCGTGGTCCGGAAGATCCCCGAATAGTTGACGAAGCTCGGGTGCCGGGGCCAGAAGGTGCCGTCGGTGAGCGTTGCGGGCGTCTTGAGCGACAACGAGACGATCCACAGCACCGGCACCAAGGCGAGCGAGATGACGACGACGTCGGTCAGCCCCCAGAGGGCCCGCTTCTGGCCGCTGGCGCTCACCGCCGGGTGTCCATGCCGGGGGCGGCCGCGCCGAAGCCCTTGATGAAGCCGAAGCCGATGACGGCGATGATGAGGAAGATCAGCACGGAGATCGCCGAGCCAATGCCCAGGTTCAGGCCGACGAAGAGCTGGTCGTAGCCGAGGATCGAGACCGACTGGGTGGAGTTGGACCCCTGGGTCAGCACGAAGATGTTGTCGAAGATCCGGAACGCGTCCATGACCCGGAACAGGATCGCCACGAGGATCGCCGGCTTCATCACCGGCAGGATGACGTTCGTAAAGCGCTGCCAGGCACCGGCCCCGTCGATGCGGGCCGCTTCGAGCAGGTCGTTCGACACCAAGGCGAGGCCGGCGAGGAGAAGCAGGGACATGAAGGGCGTGGTCTTCCAGACCTCGGCCAGGATGATGATGGCGAGCGACGACGCGTGGGACGTCAACGGGTCGCCGGTGAGGTGCAGCCAACTTGGGAGGTAGCCGAGGTTCGGGGTCCAGGCGAACCGCCAGGAGAACGCAGCGACGACGGTGATGATCCCGTAGGGGATCAACACGGCGGTGCGCACGGCGGTCTTGCCGATGAGCGCCCGGTGCATGACGAGGGCGATGACCATGCCGAACACGAGCTCGAGCGCGACGCTGACGATAGTGATGATGAGGGTGTTGGCCACCGCCTGCCACCACAGTCCGGAGCGCAGCACCGTGGCGTAGTTGGCCAGCCCGACGAACGCGGACTGGGCTGGGAAGCGCAGGTCGGCGCGGCGCAGCGATAGCCAGACGGCGTAGAGGATCGGGTAGGCCGTGACGGCGAGCATGACCACCACCGCGGGGGCGCAGAGCCAGTAGGCGAGACGGCGCTCGGCCTTCGCCCGCCGGGTCGCATGCCGCGGGGCCGGCGTGGATGCCGGTCGCAGGGTCTCCGTCGCGCTGGCCACTACGGCACCAGGCCCCGCGACTCGATGGCGTCCTGGAGCCGCTTGCTGAGCACGGTGGGGACCTTCGGGGGATCGATGTGGCTCGGCGGCGACAGCGCGCTCTGGATCTCGAGCGAGACGTTGGTGTACGCCGGGGTCGAGGGACGGATGCTCGCGTTGCGCAGCGTCTCGAGGATGGTGTCGGCGAACGGATACGACGGGCGCAGGGCCGGGTCGGCGTACAGCGCTTCGATCGTCGGGGGGAGGCCGCCCTTGATGGCCGCGTAGCGCTGGTTGCCGGTGTTGCGCAGGCAGGTGGCGGCCTCGAAGGCCTGGTCGGGGTGGCGGGAGAAGGCGCTGATGCCGAGGTTGATGCCGCCGATGGTCACGTGGCTCGTGCCCGTCGCCGTCACCGCCGGCCAGGGTGCCCAGGCCATGTTCTTGGCGATGGCCGGTGCGTTTTTCTGGGCCGACGGGTAGACGAAGGGATAGTTGAGCTCGAAGGCTGCATTGCCGGCCTCGAAGGCCAGCCGGTTCTGGTCCTCCATCTCGTTGGAGAGCGACGGGTCGGCGGCAGGCGACGTCGCGAGGCGGTGCATGATGTCGGCCGCCTGCCGACTCATGTCGTCAACCGCGACGTTGCCGTTGTCGTCGAGGATGCGCCCGCCGGCGGAGGCGACCAGGCTGTTGAACCACACGACGAGGCCTTCGTACTGGGCACCCTGCACCTCGATCCGGCCGGGCTTGCCCTGCTGGTGCAGTGCGACGGCCTCACTGATCATCTGGTCCCATGTGGTCGGGGGCGTCGGCACGAGGTCCTTGCGGTACCAGAGGAGCTGCGTGTTGCTGTTGAAGGGGATGGCGTAGAGGGTCTGCTTCCATGTGGCCGTCTGGAGGGCGGCGGCGAGGGTGCCGGTGGAGACCTGGGCCTTGATGTCGTCGGGCACCGGCTTGACCCAGCCCGCCTCGGCGAACTCGGGTGCCCAGACGACGTCCATCCCCATGATATCGATGCTCGGGTCGTGGGCCGCAAGCCGGCGGACGAGCTGCTGGCGCTGCCCGTCGGCGTTGGACGGCAGCAGGGCGAGGCGGATGCTGTAGCGACCCTGGGCGGCCTGGGTGCAGACGCCGGCCGCATGCACGAAGGCGCCGCCGGGCTCGTTGAAGATGTAGAAGGTCACGACGTTGCTGGCGGCCTGCGACGCCGTGCACGCTGGGATGGCGAGGAGCAGCAGACTCATGGCGAGCCGTCCCACAGCCTTCCTCAAGCGTTGCTCCGGCATGGTTCTGCGGGAAGTTCTTTCCAAGTCTCGAACATTTCAAGCACGTTTCGAGCCTGGAATCCAGGTCATGCCGCGCCGGAGCGGGCGGCTCGCATGGTTTGTAACCGGGCGTAGGCCGTGATCTGCGGGCCTGTTCGGGTTCTCGCGATCTAGGCCGTCACGTCGCGCCGCGCGAAGAGCACCGCGCCCACCGCGGCGGCGAGAGCTGCGTAGGCCTGCAGGCTGATGAAGTTGTCGCCCCTCCCGTTGGTGGCATTGCTGGCCCGCGAGAAGACGAGGACGGTGAACAGACCGGAGACGGCGGTGAGCGACAGGTAGGTCGACAGGATCAGCGTCCTGCGACGGAGCTTCACCCACTCGCTGCGGAAGGCTCGGATCACCGGGCACCTCCGGGGACGTCGCCGGCACCGGAGCCGGTGAGGGCGAAGAACGCCTCCTCCAGGCGGCGGGGCCGCTCGCTCAGGTGCACCAGGGTGATGCCCGAGGCGGCCGCCAGGCGGTTGAGGTCGGCGGCCCAGGCTGCGTCGGCGTCCACGGCGACCGTGCCCGGCGGCTCGTCGACCGCGGGGCGTGCCGCGTGGCCCGCCTGCTCGACGAGGGCGATCAGCCGCGGGGCGTGTTCGGGGTCCTCCGGCCGGGCCAGCAGCTCGGAGGTCTGGCTGGCGAAGAGTTCGTCGACCCCCCCTGGAAGGCAAGGCGGCCGTTGGTCGATCAGGAGGCTGTCAGGCAACAAGCACCGCCCGGGGCCGGAATGTGACGCCGGCCCGGAACATCTTTGAGTAAAATCCGGTGTTATACACCGAGATATACTCACAGTTGTAGACTAGTGCTATGGAGCGTTGGATAGAGGTGGCTGGTCGGCAGCACGGCGTCATCACACGGGCTCAGATGCGCCGGGCCGACATCACGGAGGACTCCATCCGTTGGAAAGGCGAGGCCGGACTCATCGAGGAGGTGCTGCCTAATGTCTTCCGGTTGGGAGGAGCGGCACAGACCTGGGAGCAGCGACTGAGTGCCGCCTGCCTGTGGGGCGGCCCGGACGCGGTGGCCTGCCACAAGTCGGCCGCGGTCCTCTGGGGGCTGGGTGGCTTCGGTCCCGGACCTGTGGAGATCTCCACCCTGAAGCAGAACCGTTTGTCTCTCCCCTTCAAGGTGCACCGCAGCGCGGTCAGCCCCGCGTTCACCACCAGGAAGCTCGGCATCCCCGTCACGAACGGCTTCCGGACCGTGCGGGACCTGGTCTTCATCCTCGAGGGGGATCGCGCGGACCAGGTCTTCGACGAGGCCCTGCTCAAGGGACTCATCTCGATCGACGCGATGCGCCGGATGGTCGAGCGGGAGACCGGGCACGGCCGGAGGGGGATCAGGGCGCTCCGTAGGCTCCTCGACGAGCGTGACCCGAACTACCAGGCGTCTGCCTCCGAGCTCCAACGTTTGGTCCGCAAGGTGCTGATCGCCGGCGGGATGTCCGACTTCGTGGAGGAGTACGTTGTGCTCGACGAGGACGGCAACTTCATAGCCCGGGGGGATTTCGGTTTCGTGGAGGACTGGACCATCGTCGAGGCCGAGGGCCGGGCCAACCACACTTCGAAGCTTGACTTTCGGCGTGACCTCGAGCGGCGCAACCGGCTGACGGCGGCGGGGTGGGCGACGGTCCACACGACCTGGGACCAGGTCAGGAACCGGCGCGAGGAATTCCTGGAGGCGGTGAGGAAGACCCGGGAGCGTCAGCGCCGGTTGCGGGCATAGGCGAGTCGGTGCCGCGCCAGTCGAGGCACACGATCGTGGCGTCGTCCCGGAGATGCGTGGCACGGTAGCTCCGGGTCGAACCGCACGCACGCGACGCCCCGGTCGTTCACCCGGTACGCCAGCGGCGAGCCGGCATTCACCACGGCGAGCTTGCCGGTGGCAAGATCGGCTTCGAGGATCAGGCCCGTTACGAACTGCTCGCCGGCGAACTGCGCGTGCAGCGTCTGGTCGGCCCGCACCGCCTGGGCCTCGATCGGTGCGCCGGAGCGGCGCTCGTTGCGGAGGGTGTTGACGGCCAACGTGGTGAGCAGGGAGGCATGGAGCCCGTGTCCCATGGCGTCGGTCACGGCGACCTGGAGGGACCCGGCCTGGACTGCGTAGTCGAACATGTCGCCCCCGACCTCGTAGGCGGGGACCAACTGGCGGGCGATCGAGAACGCGGGGCCGTCGAAGCCGCGGATCGGCTGGAGCGCCCACTGCAGCAGCGCCATGGGTTCCCGCCGGCGGGCGCGCTCCAGGACGTCGCTGAGCGGCAGGGCGGTCTTGAGGACGTAGGCCGTGCAGGTGCCGAGCGTCCGCAGGGCGTGCAGGAACCCCGGCTCCTCGGACTCGGGCGGCAGGTCGAGCTCCAGCACGCCGAGGCGTTCGGCCCGCAGGCTGATGGGGATCGACACCCGCACCCTCTCGGGCCTCGCCACGCGCAGGACCTTCTGGCTCCGGAAGACGGTCCCGGCATCCGTGCCTTCGACCGGCTGGCCGGGCCGGGACGGGGACGTGCCGTCGGGCAGCGGCGTCAGCGTGTTGAGGTCGTAGTCGACGAGCAGGACCGACGTCGAGCGGCTCCCGATCGCGTCCGCGAGGAAGCCGGTCAGGACGCCCAAGGTGTCCGAGGGTGGAGCACTGTCGAGGGCCGCGAGGAGCTGCCCGATGAGATCCGTGGGGTCCATTGGGCCTCCCTGCCGGCCTTGGCACGATCCCCCCTTATACACGAAGGTCCGGAAAAACCGTCGCAGTCCCCGTCCCTGGGGCAGAATCAATCCGTGCAGCTCGACGTCACCTCCCCCCCGAAACGCTCCGCTGTGAGCGTCGCGAGCCGGGGCCGTCCGGCAGCGGTCGAGGCGTCGATCACCAACCCTCCCGAGGTCCTCGCCGCAGTCGACATCGGCACCAACTCGCTCCACCTGGTCGTGGCCAGGGTGAAGGGGTTGCAGGGCTTCGA
>DASPZW010000547.1:0-2265 GCA_035636055.1 Actinomycetota bacterium | reverse complement strand
GTTGCTGACGATGAGGTGCGCGTCCAGTGCTCCCGGCTGCGTCTCGGCGTACTCCTCCCCGAACGCCTGGATGGAGTCGGCGTTCAGCCAGGTCATGCGGACGGCCGGCGGGTTGCCGTCCTTGACGGTGAGGGAGCCGGTGGGCGCCGAGAAGCTGGAGAACGGCAGAGGGAGCACGAAGCCGCCTCCGCCCAAGAACAGGGAGCCGCCGGACAGCGTCGTGACCAGCGAACCGTTGACGGTGCTGACGGAGTGGGCACCGGTGTGGGGTGCGAAGACGCCGGTGCCGGCGTCCACGTGGGCGCGGTTTGACCCGGCCTGCACGTAGAGGAGGCGAACCCGGTCGGCCAGCACGTCGGTGCCCCTCGTCTTCAAACCGATGCCGTAGATGCTCCCCGCTGACATCACGACCAGCAGGGGGATGGTGCCCCAGGCCAGGTCGGGCCGGCGGATCCGCCGCAGGAGGAGGTAGTTGACCGGGCCGACGAGGACGATGAACACGATCAGCGCCAGGGCGATGAGCAGGGGGGAGGGCAGGTCGAGCGAGGGGATGTTGGACAGGGCCTGGAAGAGCGAGGACCCCTGCGCACGGACCCCGTGGCCGGACGCGGTAAACGGCCCGGGCAGGAATCCCTGGGCAGTGTCACCCGCAGCCCGGACGATCAACTGGCGCAGCAGCGGCAGGGTGCCCGACCACGAGGCAAGAGGCTCCGCGGAGAGGTCCACCGCCGAGTAGAAGATCCGCCCCCTGCCGAGCGTCGCCTCGACGATGATCGGCGTCTGCCCCTCGCCCAGGTCGGTGATGCCGGCCCGGCGCGTGCCGGTGGCGACATCGACGCTGCCGGGGACGGCGGCGTTGCCCAGGGCCGACGACACGGCGGGGAGTCCGGGGACGCCCTGGACGGCGGTGGCGGCGAACGGGACAAGGTCCGGCGGGACGCCGGCCTGGGTCGTGCGCCACGCGGCTCCGCCCGTGACGAGGACGCTGCCCCCTTGCGCCACGTAGTCGTCGAGGGCGTGGCGCTGGGTTGCCGTGAAGCCGTCGGTCGTTGCGTTGGTGATCGCGACGAGGCCGAACGAGGACAGAGCGGCCGGCGAGTCGGGGAGGGAGGCGGGTGCCAGGTGGACCAGCTGCGGCTGCCCCTGGAAGGTCTGGGAGAGCGTGGCGATGCTGCCGATCTGGTTGAGGGCATTGTGGTCGTCGGAGACGACCGCGATCGTCAGGGACGTGATGGCCTGGGTCACCTGCGTCTCGGCGGCGGCGAGTGACTTGCCCGAGGCGGAGACGACCTCCGCCTTCCACGTGCCGGGGTCGGACGGGAGGTAGGCGATGAAGTGCTTGCCCGTACCCGCCGGGAGCACGACGTCGAGCTGCTGCGTGACCCCGCCGCCGGTGCCTCCCGGCGAGGGGCTGACGACAGGGACGCCCGGACCCACGAAGACGCCGCCGGGCGACATCATCGGGATGGGGACGCCCTTGAAGAAGCCCGGCCCTCCGAAACCGTTCTGGCTCCCCGTGATGGAGAACCTCAGGGTGGCCTTCGTGTCCGGGCCGTGGTTGGTGACGTTCACCTGCACGGGAGCCCATCCGCCCCGGGGGACGACGCCGGCGTAGCCACCCTCGATCTGGACGGTGACCGGGCTGTCCGCAGCGGATGCCGCGCCCGGGAGGAGGGCCGCGCCCGCCGCGAGCCCGGCGCCGACGACGGCTATGAGGCGCTTATGTAACTTGATCAAGGGCTCGCGTCCCGCACAAGTCGCATCCCGTTCATGTTGGGCAAACCACCGACGAAGTGTAGACGCTTCGGCGGACCGAAAAGTTGCGTCGCCGCCCTTTAGACTCAGCCGGTGGAGACGCAGCGGATGGAGTTCAGGCGCATCGGGCGCTTCCCCCCGTACGTGTTCGCCGTGGTCAACGACCTCAAGGCGGCTGCCCGCCGCGCCGGGGAGGATGTCATCGACCTCGGCATGGGCAACCCGGACATCCCGACGCCGGAGCCCATCGTGGAGAAGCTGATCGAGGCGGCGCAGAACCCTCGCAACCACCGTTACTCGACCTCGCGTGGTTTGCCGAAGCTGCGCCTGGCTATCTGCGACTGGTACGAACGGAACTACGGGGTCGACCTGGACCCCGAAACCGAGGCCCTGGCGTGCATCGGCGCCAAGGAGGGGATCAGCCACCTCATGTGGATCCTGCTGGAGCCCGGTGACTCGTGCCTCGTGCCCGACCCGACCTATCCCATCCACACCTATGCTCCGGTGCTG
>DASPZW010000546.1:0-5354 GCA_035636055.1 Actinomycetota bacterium | reverse complement strand
AAGTTGCTCGGCGGCTCAGTCGTCCCAAACGCGGATGATACATGATCCGCGTTTGGGACGACTGAGCCGCCGAGCAACTTTGAGCCACAACGTGCAGAAATGAGCGGTTAAAGGCGGTTAGGGGGGTCCAGGGGGGAGTAGCAGCCCCCGGAGCGAAGCGGAGGGGACAAGCTGCGAATCCCCCCTGGCTCGTGGGACGCTCCGAAGGAGCGGGCCACGAGAGGAAGAAGACGGCTAGGCGTGGCCCACGCCGACGCCACCGAACCAGTTGCTGACGGCCGTCCGGGCGTCGGGCGACGCCAGCAGGTCCAGGAATTGCCGGCAGCTACCGCTCAGGGGGTCGGCCTCGAGGTAGAGGACGTACCAGGACCGCCGCAGCGGGGTGTCCTTCACGGCCAGCTGGCGCAGGGCGCCGGTCGCCAGTTCCGCCGTGACGGCATGCGAGGAGATCAGCGTCACGCCGAGGCCGGCGGCGGCTGCCTGCTTGACGGCGCCGTTGCTCCCCAGCGTCATGGCCGAGGCCACCTGGAAGCCGTGCTTCGCCCAGAACTCCTGGGTCGTCTCCCTGGTGCCCGAGCCCGGTTCCCGCACCAGCCAGGTCTCGCCGGCGAGCAGGGCTGCGTCGATGGAGGTCTCGTTGCTGAAGGGGTGGTCGTGGGGGGCGACCACGATCAGCTCGTTGTCCAGGAACGGCACGCCAAGGATCCCGCGGCCCTCGGGGGGCCGCCCGCCGAACCCGAGGTCCGCCTCCCGGGCCAGGATCCGGTCGAGGACGATCGTGCGGTTGCCGACCTCCATCCGGAGCTGGACGTCGCGGTGGGCCTCCCGGAACACCTTCAGGATGGGCGGAAGGACGTACTCGCCCGCCGTCGTCACGGCAACGAGGTTGAGCGGCGCCGCCTGGCCGGCGGCCTCCCGGGTCCGCCGGACCGCCTGCTCGGACAGGCCCAGGATCTGGGCGGCGTAGCGGGCAAGCTCGGTGCCGGCTGCGGTGAGCCGGATCCCTCGCCCGTCCCGCTCCACGAGGGCCACCTTGAGCTCGTCGCGCAGCGCGGCCAGCGCCGCGGAGACCGACGGCTCCGTGATGAGCAGGGACGCGGCAGCGGCTCGGACCGAACCCTGGCGGGCAACCTCGAGAAATGTCCTGAGCTGGGAGAATGTCATGGCCGTCGTCCCCTGCGCCTCCTCGAAAGGCGTGAATCCATCTTAGGACTCCGTCTAATGGTTTTTGTAGAAAACTAAATTGTAATCTTGCTCTTGCATCCCTATCATGAGGACGTACACGGGGGCAAGCCCCTGGATCCCCTGGGAAATCTCCCGGACAGCCCCACGATGGAGGTGGCGATAGCTATGGCAGGAACCGTAGAGAAGGAACGGCCCCGTTGGCTGGCAGGAGTCATCCCGTACAAGACCATGGGCTACTGGCGGCCCGATTATGAGCCGGAAGACACCGACGTGCTGGCGGCCTTCCGCCTCACCCCGCAGGACATGGTTGACCCGGAAGAGGCGGGAGCCGCCGTCGCCGGCGAGTCCTCCACCGCCACCTGGACCGTGGTGTGGACCGACCGCCTCACCGCCCACGAGAACTACCAGGGCAAATGCTACAAGGTAGTGCCGGTTCCCAACACCAACCCGCCGCAGTACATGGCGTACATCGCCTACAAGCTCGACCTCTTCGAGGAGGGTTCGGTCCCGAACCTGACCTCGTCCATCATCGGCAACGTCTTCGGCTTCAAGGCCCTGAAGGCCCTCCGCCTCGAGGACATGCGCATCCCCACCCAGTACGTGAAGACCTTCCAGGGTCCCCCCCACGGCATCATCAACGAGCGGGAGATGCTGAACAAGTACGGCCGTCCCCTCCTCGGCGCCACCATCAAGCCGAAGCTGGGCCTCTCGCCCCGCAACTATGGCCGGGTGGTCTACGAGGCGCTCCGTGGCGGCCTCGACTTCACCAAGGACGACGAGAACATCAATTCCCAGCCGTTCAACCGCTGGCGTGAGCGCTCCCTCTACTGCATCGAGGCGGTCCGGCGGTCGGAGGAGATGACCGGCGAGATCAAGGGCCACTACATCAACGTCACCGCCGCCACGATGGAGGAGATGTACCGGCGGGCCGAGTTCGCCAAGGAGATCGGCAGCAACATCGTCATGATCGACCTCACCATCGGCTTCACCGCCATGGGTTCGATGTCGAAGTGGGCCCGGGAGAACACCCTGCTGCTCCACCTTCACCGTGCCGGCCACGCCACCTACACCCGCCAGAAGACCCACGGCGTCAACTTCCGGGTGCTCTCCACCTGGTGCCGCCTCATCGGTGTCGACCACATCCACGCCGGCACGGTCGTCGGCAAGCTCGAGGGTGACCCCAAGGCCATCCGCGGCTACTACGACCGGCTGCGGGAGGACTTCAACCCCGTCGACCCCGAGCGCGGCTTCTACTTCGACCAGGACTGGTGCCACATGCCGGGCATCATGCCGGTGGCCTCCGGCGGCATCCACGCCGGCCAGATGCACCAGCTGCTCCACTACCTGGGCGAGGACGTCGTCCTGCAGTTCGGCGGCGGCACCATCGGCCACCCGATGGGCGTCTCAGCCGGTGCTGAGGCGAACCGCCTCGCCGTCGAGGCCATGATCCAGGCCCGCAACGAGGGCCGGGACTACATGAAGGAAGGTCCCGACATCCTGAAGAAGGCCGCCAAACACTCCGCGGCCCTGGCTTCTGCGCTGGACGTCTGGGGCGACATCACGTTCGATTTCCAGTCGACCGACACCCTCGACACGGTCGAGACCCCGACCGCCAGCCGCTAGAGGCCACTCAGAGAGACAAGGAGCTTCCACCATGCATGTGACGCAGGGCACGTTCTCGTACCTGCCGGCTCTGTCCGAGGACGAGATCAAGGCGCAGATCCAATACGGCATCGACCAGGGCTGGGCCGTGGCCATCGAGTTCACCGACGACATCCACCCCCGCAACGTGTACTGGGAGATGTGGGGCTTCCCGGACTTCGACGCCAAGGATGCCGCGGCCGGCCTCTTCGAGGTCAACCGGTGCCGTGAGGCGTACCCCAGCCACTACATCCGGGTGACGCTGTACAACCCGAAGCTGACCAAGCAGACCACCGGCCTCCAGTTCATCGTGAACCGGCCCACCAACGAGCCTGGCTTTACCCTGAACCGCACCGAGGTCAACGACCGGGTGATCCACTACACCCTGCACCCCTACGCCTCGGAGAAGCCGCACGGCGAGCGGTACCAGGAGGGCGCCTACCCCGACTACCACGGGAACTAGGCCGCCCGGCCCACGGCGCAGCAGGGTATGAAGTAGGCAGCAGGCAGGATGTCGAGGGGTCCTCCCAGCCGGGGGGACCCCTCCGGACTCTCAGGCCCACCGTCAGAACATGCAGAGGAGCGCTCAGATGGATGATTCGACCAACGATGGACCCGCCCCAGAGGTGCCCGTCCGTATGGCCACCAAGGGCCTGGGCTGGTCGGGCAGGGAGTCCGGCGACGAGCTCGACCCGCCGGAGGCTGCGCCCACCCCTCGACTGAAGCCCTCGACCAGGAAGCCCCCGGCCCCGCCGATGGGCCCGGGCATGGTGCGACCCGAGTTCGAGCGCTTCGGCGAAGCGGACACCGACGCCGTGTTCGACCTGGCCGGCATCAACGACCCGCTGACCGAGATCCCCGACGACTTCGTCGTCGACGCCAGCAAGCTGTTCACCGACACGAGGATCTTCGAGGTCCTCGACGCCCTCGACCGGGAGCTCGTCGCCCTGGACGTCGTCAAGCGCCGCGTGCGGGAGGTCGCCTCGCTGCTGCTGGTCGACCGGCTGCGCCGGACGCTGAACCTCGAGTCCGAGCAGCCGAGCCTCCACATGTCCTTCACCGGCAACCCGGGGACCGGCAAGACCACGGTGGCCATGAAGATGGGCCAGATCCTGTGGAAGCTAGGGTTCGTGCGAAAGGGCCACATCGTGACCGCCAGCCGGGACGACCTCGTCGGCCAGTACGTCGGCCACACCGCCCCCAAGACGCGGGAGGTCCTGAAGCGCGCGATGGGCGGGGTCCTCTTCATCGACGAGGCCTACAACATGTACCGCCTCGACAACGAGCGGGACTACGGCCAGGAGACGGTCGAGATGCTGTTGCAGGTCATGGAGAACGACCGGCAGGACCTGGTCGTCATCATGGCCGGCTACAAGGACAAGATGGAGCGGTTCTTCGGCGACGTGCCCGGCATCTCGTCGCGCATCGCCCACCACCTCGACTTCCCCGACTACAGCATGGACGAGCTCATGGCCATCGCCCGGCTGATGCTGGCGACGCAGCGCTACCGCTTCGGTCAGGACGCCGACAAGGCGTTCTTCGAGTACATGGAGCTGCGCAAGGGCCAGCCGAACTTCGCCAATGGCCGCAGCGTCCGCAACGCACTCGAGCGTCTCCGCATGCGCCAGGCAATCCGCCTGTTCGAGGCGGCCAACCGCGGCCGCAAGCTGACCAAGGGGGACCTGGTGAAGATCGAGGCCGAGGACATCCTCCAGAGCCGGGTGTTCGAGGGCGGCGTCTTCGACAACTAGAAAGTCGGCCGTCCTGGCAATCCGATGGCTGTCTGACCGCGCCATACGCGGCGAAACAGCCATCGAGGCTCGGGTCTGGGACATCGGCCTGCTGGCCCCGCATGCCACCACATCTCTATTGCAAACTGCATGCAATAGACCTAGCATGACCGGGCCGTGCATATTCCCGATGGGTACCTGAGCCCCGTCACCTGCGCAGCCCTTTATGCAGCCGACGTGCCGGTGTGGGCGGTCGCCGCGAGGCGGGTCACCAACGTCGTCAAGACCCGGGACGTCCCCCTGCTGGCCATCGGGGCGGCCTTCTGCTTCCTGACGATGATGTTCAACGTCCCCGTCCCGGGCGGCACGACCGCCCACGCCGTGGGGGCCGTGCTCGTGGCGGTGTTGCTCGGGCCCTCGGCGGCGATCATCGCCGTGTCGGCGGCCCTCGCCGTCCAGGCGCTCTTCTTCGGCGACGGGGGGGTGCTCGCCCTCGGGGCCAACGTCTTCAACATGGCGGTGGTCATGACGCTGGTGGGCTACGGGGGCTACCGGCTCCTCGCCCGCGGCAGCAGCCTGACATCGTCCCGGCGGGCGCTGGCGGCGGGCCTCGGTGCCTACGCCGGGCTCAATGCGGCCGCCCTCTCGGCAGCTGTCGAGTTCGGCCTCCAGCCCACGCTCTTCCACGCCGCGGACGGGACGCCCCTCTATGCTCCCTTCCACCTCTCGCAGGCGCTGCCGCCGATGATGCTCGCCCACCTCACGGTCGCCGGCGGGGTGGAGCTGGCCATGACGCTG
>DASPZW010000545.1:0-3380 GCA_035636055.1 Actinomycetota bacterium | reverse complement strand
GGTTGGGCCCCTCGAGGTCGAGGTCGTAGTCGCCTTTGCCGCTGTTGTAGAGGGTGTTGCGGGTGGCGGTGTCGGGCGTGGGCACGATCTGCACGTCGATCCCCACCGTCTTGAGCTGGGACTGGACGAACTCCCCGCTCCCAGTCGGGGTGTCCGCCTGTCCCAGCAGCTTCATGGCCAGGCGCGTGCCATCCTTGACCCGGATGCCGTCGGCACCGGCTTTCCAGCCCGCGGCGTCGAGGACCGTTGCTGCCTGCTTGGCGTCGAACACCGGCGCCGTGACGAGTTGGGCCGAGCTTCCCAGCACCGACTGGGGTGCCATCCATCTGCCCGGGTCGGCGTTCCCTGCGAGCGCCACCTGGGTGTAGTCCTTGGTGTCGATGGCCATGGCGACCGCCTGGCGGACGGCCGGATCGGAGCCGACCCGCCCTTGGGTCTTGTTGATGTAGATGAGGAAGTTGCGGCCCGGCTTCGAGCGGACCACCCGGAAGGTCTTGTCGCCCGTCAGGCTGGACGTGGCGTTGGCCGGCAGGTCTACGACGAAGTCGACCTGCCCGGATTTGAGGGCCTCGAGACGCGTCTGGGGGTCGGGCAGGAATCGGATGTTCATGCGCTGGACCTGGGGCTTGGTTCCCCAGTAGCCGTCGAAGCGGTCGAGGACCACTGCCTGGCCGGGGGCGTAGCTCACGACCTTGAAGGGGCCGGTGCCGGCGTCGGGGCTGGCGTCGAAGTCCTTGCCCTGCTCGACGATGGACCCCTCGGGGTGGACGATCTGCTCGGGCAGGCGGTTGTTCGGGGTCTTGGGGGTGAAGTCGACGGTGAAGTCGTCGATCTTCTTCACCGAGTCGGGGCCCAAGGTGCTCTGGACGGTGCCCAGCGTCTTGCCCCGCATCTGGCGGTCGGCCCACGTCCACATCACGTCGTCGGCCGTGAAGGGCTTGCCGTCGTGGAAGGTCACACCGTGACGGAGGTGGAAGCGCCAGGTCGTGCCGTTGACCAGTTCCCAACTCTCGGCCAGACCGGGCTTCAGCGCGTAATCGGAGGCCAGGTAGATCAGGGGCTCGTAGACATTGACGTTGAACTCGTAGGCATAGGTGGTTGAGCCCGCACCCTTCCCCTGGGGGGGCCACCGGTCCTCGGGGCCGGCAATGTTGACCACTGCGTTCAGATCGGGCTGGCTAGCGGTGCCACCGGCGGTCTTCGAACTGGTGCTACAGCCAGTGGTGATCAGACCCACGAGCATGACGAGCACGACACCCTTGTAGCGCATCTCCGAGCCTCCCCCCGTGATCTGTCAGCGACGAGAGGATATCTGCCTTTCGCACCTAGTCAAGGATGCGTTGCGCATCTATATGTGACGTTCTCAAGTGGCAGGGGCTGAGACAGCGTACGCGGCGGCCTATCCGCGAGGGCTGACGGTGGCGTCCTCCCCCACGGCTGCCTCGTACCGGGTCAGAAATCGGTCGAGGAACCGGCGCGCCTCCCGGAGGGTGCCGCCCCAGAGCCTCAGCCAGTTCTCCCCTTCCTGCGTGAGCAGGTAGGTGCGACGGGCAGGGCCCGCGTCCGAGGTCTCCCACCAGGAACGGACCAGGCCCTCCCGCTCGAAGGCCCGGAGCGTTCGGTAGAGGCCCCCGGGATCCACGTTGAAGCCGAATTCGGCCAGACGAACCAGCAGATCGTAGCCGTGGGTCTGCCCTTCGCTCAGCAGCAGGAGCAGACAGGGGCGAACGAAGTTCTTGGGCAGTCCGCCGTGCGGTTCCTCCAGCTCGACTCGGGCCTCGCCGGTCACGGCGGCGGAGCCCGCTCGGCCAGACAGGCCTCTGCTTCATCGGGCGAGGAACGACACCAGCATTCCGGTCCGCACTCGCCGTGGGCGGGGCGGGTGAGATCGGCGAACTCTTCCGAGAAGATGCGCCCGCCCTCCTCGATGCCTTTGGCCGTCAGCGTGAACCAGCCGTCTTGTGTGGCGAGAAAACCCTCCTCGACGAGGCGCTCGAGATACGCCGTCCCGATGCGGGTCTCCACACCGAGGAACCGCTCGATCGTCGACCAGTTCGCCCGCTCGCCCAGCCCTTCTCCCCTCAGCCAGAACATGACCTGGAGGATCTCCTCCCGCCAGTACAGGGCCCGGAGAGCATTCGATTTAGGCTGCACGGCCATGTGGCAAGTATAAATCACATGACGTCCCTACCGGGCCAAGCTTTTGGCGGACGAATCTGCCTTTGGCGCCGACCGGGTGGTCTGGGGGCCGGGACCTCGGGGAAGTCCGCAAGGAAAACCGTGCTGTGCACGGATACGTCGAGCAGACTTCTCCCGGCCCGAATGACGACGCGAAGGAGGCGTAGTGGCGGAGAACCCCGACGTGATCGCGATGGTCGCCTACGAGAACGGGGTGGCCGCCCTGGCGTGGCTCGCAAGTGCGGTCGGGTTCCGGGAACGAGCCCGGATGACCGACGCCGAAGGCCGGCCGTCCCACAGTGAGATGGAGGCCGGAGACGGCGTGATCGTGCTCGCGAGCCCGACACCCGACTATCGAGGGCCCGCTCGCCATCGCGAGGAGTGCGAGCGTGCACGCCGCTGGTCGGCGGTCCCGTACATCATCGACGGGGTGCTCGTCTACGTCGACGATGTCGAAGCGCACTGCCGGCGCCCAAGGGAAGCGGGCGCCTGGATTCTCTCGGAGCCCCAGACCGACGAATACGGGTCGCGCTACCGAGTCGAGGACCTCGAGGGCCACCGCTGGATGGCGATAGGCACCTCACCGATGTTTCCGCCGGGTCCGTCGACCACCAGGCGCAGTCATCGGGAACCGCGCCCTTTGTGGTCACAGCGATAGCATTGACGGTCGTGGAGGAGCCCGAGGTAGGAGTCGAGGAGGAACTCAGGGCTCGCCTCGTCCGGTACCCGGCCCCGCGGTACCCGATGCAGCATGCCACGGCTCAGTTCCACCTCGGAGTGCTGATGACGAACGCGGGCCGGCTCGAGGAGGCCGCACGAGCGCTGGAGACGGCATCGAGCCTGTTCGATCCGCAGAACCTCCCGGAGGAGCACGCCAAGTCACAAAACGCCTTCGGGGCCGTGCTGCGTCTGCAGGGGCGCCCCGCCGAGGCGGCCCATGCCTTCGAGGAGGCGGCCGCACTCTTCGAGCAGTCGGGAGCTGCGCTGGAGCGGGGGGCCGCGGAGTTCAACCTCGGCCTGGTGCATCGGGACCTTGGAGACCTCCAGGCTGCTATCCGCTCGTTCGAAGCGGCCCGGGCGCTCCTGGACTCGGCGAAGGTTCCCTCTCAGGCTGCAGGAGCGGCGCGGGAGCTCGGCGTGAGCCTTCTTCAGGCGGGTGACGGCGAAGGGGCGATCGGCTATCTCGAAGCGGGCATGAAACT
>DASPZW010000544.1:0-2702 GCA_035636055.1 Actinomycetota bacterium | reverse complement strand
CCTCCTCGTCCCCCTCGTCGTCCTCGTCGTCCGAGGCCGGGCCCCGGCGAACGAGCGTCATCGTCTCCCCGCAGTGTTTCGGGGCCCGGTCCTTGGCCACCTTCAGCACCGCGAGCTCAAGCCCGCACATGTCGCACACGTAGGCGAGCCGCAGCCCTGGGTGGACCGCAGTCGGGACCGGGTCGGGCGGCGGTGGGTTCGCCACCTGGCGGAAGTACCCCACCCCCAGCGATGCGACGATGACGAAGAGGACGGCTCCGAACAGCACCCTGAGGATCGGCGAGCCGAGGACGCCCGACAGGAACCAGACGAGGCTGAGGAAGATCATCGCCACGAGGGCGAGGAGGGACACCCGGATGATCCGGCCGAGCATCTGGATCGAGCCGGGGATCGGCTCTCCTGCCTGCGGGCCCCGCGCGTCCGTACCTGGGCCCGGCCCTGCGCCCCGCCCTGCGTCAGGCCCTGCATCAGGCATGGGGAACCCTCAGCCGAGGCGCTCGATGATCGTGGCGTTGGCCATGCCCCCACCTTCGCACATCGTCTGCAATCCGTAGCGCCCGCCGCGGCGCTCGAGTTCGTGCAGCAGCGTGGTCATGAGGCGCGCCCCGGAGGCGCCCAGGGGATGGCCGAGGGCGATGGCACCGCCGTTGGGGTTCACGCGCTCCTCGAACCAGGCGTCGTCGATCCCGAGGACCTTCTTCCACCCCAGCACGACCGAGGCGAAGGCCTCGTTGATCTCGACCACGTCGATGTCCGACTCCAGGTCCAGGCCGCCCCGCTCGAGGGCCCTGCGGGTGGCGGGGATCGGCCCCGCCAGCATCCGGACGGGGTCGCTGCCGGCGAGCGCGAACGAGTGGAAGCGTGCCCGGGGCGCCATCCCCAGGGCCTCGGCCTTCTCCCGGCTCATGATGAGCAGGGCGGCGGCGCCGTCGGTGATCTGCGAAGAGTTGCCGGCCGTCACGACCCAACGGATCTCGGGGAACTGCTTACCCATCTCCTCGTTGAAGAAGGGGGGCAGCAGGGTCGCCATCTTGGCGCGGTCGGACGGGTACCGGATGCCCTGGTCGGTCTCGAAGAGCTCGCTGCCCTCGGGGCCGTCGACTTTGACGGGGAAGATCTCCTTGCGGAAGCGACCCTCGGCGGTCGCCTGCCCGGCGAGGGTGTGCGAGCGGTAGCCGAAGTCGTCCAGCTCCTCCCGGCTCAGGTCCCAGTCGGCGGCGAGCAACTCTGCGGAGATGCCCTGGGGCACGAGGTTGCCGTCGTAGCGGGCCATCATCTGCGGGGTGAAGGGGAAGCCGCCGCTCATGGCGGAGCCCATGGGCACCCGGGTCATGTGCTCGATGCCGCACGCGATGACGGCGTCGTAGGCTCCGGCGATCACCCCTTGGGCCGCGAAGTGGGCAGCCTGCTGCGAGGAGCCGCACTGACGGTCGATGGTGGTGCCCGGGACCGACTCGGGCAGGCCCGCGGCGAGCCAGGCGTTGCGGGCGATGTTGAGGGACTGCTCCCCGACCTGCGACACGCAGCCGCAGATCACGTCGTCGACCGCCGCGGGGTCGATGCCGGCGCGGCTCACCAGCTCGGAGAGCGTTGCTGCGAGGAGATCGGTGGGGTGCCAGCCGGCGAGCTTGCCTCCCCGCTTGCCCATGGGGGTCCGGACCGCCTCAACGATGACTGCTTCGGCCATTGCAGCTCCCTTCTCGTCCCTCGGGGGCACGCCCCCGTCCGTGTACCATCCAATTTACGCTGTCGCAAGGCAGCGGCCGGGTAGGGTCCGACAAAGGAGACAAGGAATGGCAGTCAAGTATCTGTCCGAGGACTGGGCCAAGGAAGTCACCAACCTCTTCCGGCAGTCCGAACCCCTCACCAAGGCCATCAAGGGCCAGAACTTCGCGATCCAGCAGGTGGTCACGGACGTCCCCGACCGCGGCGAGGTCAAGTACTTCGCACGATCCGCCGACGGCGTCCCTGAGGTTGCCCTCGGCGAGGCGGAGAGCCCGGACGCGACCATAACCCAGACTTACGACATCGCCGTGCAGCTCGACAAGCTCGAGTTGAACCCCCAGGCGGCCTTCATGCAGGGCAAGATCAAGATCACGGGCAACCTGATGAAGCTCATGCAGCTCCAGGGCTTCGTCTCCCAGCTTGGCCCGGCCGTCGCGAGCTTGGAGCGCGAGTATTAGGGGGGGTCCAGGGGCGAGTAGCAGCCCCCCGGAGCGTTGCGGAGGGGGATGAGCTGCGAATCCCCTCTGGCTCGTGGGATGCTCCGGAGGAGCGGGCCACGAGAGGAAAACTAGAAAAGCAGGAGGTCCGCGAGCGGGTCTGGGAGGCGCTCCAGCAGGCGGGGGCCGCCCGCTTCCCCGGCGCCCGGGGGCGCATCCCCAACTTCACCGGGGCCGAGGCGGCGGCCCGGCGGCTGGCGGAGACGCCCGAGTGGCAGCGCGCCTCCGTCCTGAAGGCCAACCCCGACCTTCCGCAGCTTCCCGTCCGGGCAGCCGCGCTGTCGGAGGGCAAGCTTGTCTATGTGGCGGTGCCGCGCCTGGCCGGGCCACTGCCGTTCCTCGCCCTGGACCCGGATCGGCTCGGCACGACCCCACGGAGGGCCGCCTCGATCCGGGGGGCCGCCATCGAAGGTGTGCCGGTGGGCTTCGACGCCATGGCCCCCATCGACCTGATCGTCTGCGGCACGGTCGCTGTCAACC
>DASPZW010000543.1:0-2635 GCA_035636055.1 Actinomycetota bacterium | reverse complement strand
GGCCCTTTTCTGTCAGTACCCCTCCGTATCGTCGTTCTTGCAAGCCGGCCCCCCGACCACAGGGGAGCCCAGAGCGACGAAGGAGCGGACATGGGCACGCAGCGAGCGGAGGGACCGGGCACGGAGCCCGGCTTCGAAACGGCTGAGGCCAACGGCGTCCGGCTGAGCACGGTCATCGACCCCCGGCTGGCGGAGGTCTGGACCACGCTGTTCGCCGCCGAGCTCGATGCCGAGGACCTCGCCGAGCAGGTCGGCTGGTTCCTCAGGATGGCCTACCTCCGGGGGTACCACGACGGCCTCTGCGAGCCGGAGGCGGGATTGCTGTACCGGGAGCTGGGGGCGCGGGTCCCGCCGCGCCGCCGCTCCATGACCACACGACCGGGCACCACCCACTGAGAGGAGGCCTAGATGATCATCGACTGCCGCGACTGCGAGATGCACGAGACCGAGCACTGCTCGGACTGCTTCGTCATGGCGCTGCTGGCGCCGCGCAACCGCCCCGTGGTCCTCGAACCTGAGGAGGAGGAGGCCTTCGCCAACCTGCAGGAGGCCGGCCTCGCCCCGCCGCTCAAGTTCCGCCGGCGGGCAGGGTAGGAGGGCCCGAGCGGCAAACTTTTCCCCGTTTCGGTGTGCGATGCTTGAACGCGCACGTGAACCAGCGTTTGATTACCAGCGCTGGGACGACTGGGGTGAAGGTGCAAAAGCTGTACGTGGTGGGGTTCACAAGTGATCTGCGGGGTTTGATCCTCTCTCGCCAGAAGGGCGTCAAGAGCGGCGGCTTCGTCGTCGCCTTGGACGACCAGCTCCGGCGGACGATCGACGAGGTCTACCGGCGCCACGCGGCCAGCTCCCACCCAGAGGTCCCCAGGCCCGATGAGCCCACACCAGACGAGGCTGTCGAGACTGAGCCGGCGCCGGAGGCTCCGCTTGCGGAGAGCGGGCCGCGCAGGACCGTCAGCCGCGGCGCGCTGACGCCCAAGGAGATCCAGGCGGAACTGCGGGCAGGGAAGACCGTCCAGCAGGTCGCTCGGATGGCGAACACCGACGTCTCGTGGATCGAGCGCTTCCTGAGCCCGATCCTCGCCGAGCGCAAGGGAATTGTCGACGCCGTCATGGGAGGTGTCATCTCTCGGCCACGGCGAGGGAAGTCGAGCTGCAACGTGGGGGAGGCGATCGTCGCCTACCTGACGGAGCGCAAGGTCGCTGTGTCGATCGAGGACCTCGAGGACGCCTGGCAGGTCGTCCGTCGCGACGGGCAGTGGGAGGTCACGTTCCGGTACGCAGTCCGGGACCAGGTGAAGGAGGCGGTGTTCACCTATGACGCCGAGACGGGCCTCAAGACGTCAAACGCCACGGCGTCCGAGATGGGATGGCGCCCTACGGACGCCGGCCGAGGAACCGAACGGGCACAGCAGACCGACGAGCCCGAGGACGCATCGGGGGCCGGAGGCACCGTTGCGCCCCAGGCGTCTGCGTCACCCAAGGCGCCAGCCAAGCCGAAGGCAAGCTCGAAGCCAACGTCGAGCTTGAAGCCGGCAACCAGCCAGAAGCCGGCAACCAGCCAGAAGCCGGCGAGCCGCCGGGAGGTGGCCGCCGCGTCCGCGGCCTTGTGGGGCGCCACGAAGGTCACGCCGCCCACGGCCCCCGCCCGGCGCAGCAACTTCATCGGGGCCGGCAAGGCGGACGGGTCCGTCCCTCCCACCAAGCAGGCCCCCGGGTCCGCGGCCAGGACTGCGGGCCGCCAGCAACCCCCGCCGCCCGTCAAGCGGCTGCCGGGAGCCGCCGACGACCGGCCCGTCTTCGCCCGCAACTCCTCCAGCCCCCGCCCCAAGCGCCTGATCACGAATGTGGACGACGAGGCCACGTGGCGGTCCGCGGTGGCCAAGACCCGTGCTGCCCGGCGGGGAGGGGCGACCCCGCCCCCGGAGCCACCGCCGAAGCAGCCGCCGAGGGCCCAGCGCAAGCGCCTCCCCGACGACTGGCTCCTGGACGACTGAGCCCCCGGGAAGGCCCCCTTCCGATTGCGGGGCTAGCATGACGGGATGAAGGTGCTCGTCTACGTCGATGGATCCGACGGGGCGATGCGAGCGGTCGATCGGGCCATCGCCCTCGCAGCGGGAGGCGCCCAGGTCCTGGCCCTGCACGTCTACCCGCCCCGGCTCGACCGGGGTCACGTGAGCCACTTCGAGATCGAGCCCGAGGACCTCGACATCGTGTTCGCCAGGAAGGTGCTCGCTGCGGTGGAGGAACGCTTCGCGGCCCACGGTCTGGCCTTCGAATCGCTGATCCTGGAAGGCCACCTGACCGGGGTCATTGCCGAGCAGGCCGTCCGGGGCGGCTGCGACCTGATCCTGATCGGGTCCTGCGGATCGCCTCGGGTCGGCATCGGCCTTGCGAGCGCGGTGCGCCGGCAGTCGCAGGTGCCGGTGGAGGATGTCGCCTGACGCAGCCCTGACACGGGCAGGGAGGCCGGGCAGGGAGGACGTCGCCAACCGCCCCCTGCTACATGCGGCCCAGCAGTTCCCCCTTCTTGGACTGGAATTCTTCGTCGGTCAACACGCCCTGGGCCCGCAGCTTGGCCAGTTCGGCGATCTGGTCGGGGATGCTTGCCCCCTGGTGCTCGACGTGGACGCTG
>DASPZW010000542.1:0-4379 GCA_035636055.1 Actinomycetota bacterium | reverse complement strand
CGGCGGCACGCACCGCCCTGGTCGCCACGGTGGGGGTTGCGATGATGGCGGCCCCGGCCCTCGCGTCGATTCCGAACCCGCCCAACGACAACTACTTCGCCAGCCAGTGGGCACTCAAGGTCATCAAGGCCCCCCAGGCATGGACGGCCAGCACCGGTGCCGGCATCACCGTCGCCGTCATCGACACCGGGGTGCAGTTCGGCGTCCCGGACCTGCCGGCGGCCAAGTCGGCGGGCGCCTACGACTGCCGCGGCCTGGGCGGGAGCCCCAATCCCTGCCCGGCGGACAGCACCGGCGACGACCAGGGTCACGGGACCTGGGTGGCCAGCATCATCGGGGCCGCCACCAACAACGGCCAGGGCATGGCCGGAGTGGCCCCCGATGCCAGGATCCTCGCCATCAAAGCCATCGGCGGCGACGGCACGGGCTCGGTCGAGGACATCTCCAAGGGCATCAAGTTCGCCGCCGACCAGGGGGCCAAGGTCATCAACCTGTCGGTCGGCCCCGAAGCCTTCAGCAAGCCCTTCCCGACGCTGAACTGCCCGCCGACCACGGTGGGAGGGTGCCTCACCCCGCCGGTGACCGACGCCAACTCCCTGCACAAGGCCCTGCAGCCCGCCGTGGACTACGCGACGAGCCGCGGCGCCCTCGTGGTCCTCGCGGCCGGCAACACCGATCCTGGGGCTGGGCCTGGCGCTTCCGCTTACCTCGGCATGCAGAACGTGCTGATCGCCGGGGCCACCGGCCCCCACGACGAGGTCGCATCGTACTCGAACACTGGCAGTGGTCCCACCTTCATCTGGGCCCCCGGTGGCAACGGGGCCTGCGCCTCCGGCGACACCTCCAACTGCATCATCATCGCCTCGAAGCAGGGTGGCTACCAGGTGAGCGAGGGGACGTCCTTCGCCGCGCCGCACGTCGCCGGCGTCGCAGCCATGCTCATGGCCGTGGGGTACAGCAACTCCTCGGCGGCGAGCAGGATCGTCTCCTCCGCGGACCAGGTAGCGGCAGGCGCCCGCCTCAACGCCGCAGCCGCCCTCGGCGCCTCGTCGGCCCCGCTGCCCGTTACCACGCAGCCCGCGGTCGTCGCCCCGGTTGCGAAGTCGTCCCCGTTGCCCGTCGCACCCAAGCCTGCCGCGAAGACGACGCCGAAGCCCCCACCGAGCCAGACCCCAACGCCCACGCCGACGCCAACCACCCCGTCGCCCACCCCCACCACGGCGCCGAGTCCCGAGGTGTCGCCCATGGCCGCTGCCGTGGTCGCGGCGCCGAAGCTGCCGCCGAACGCTGCCAGCAAGCCGGTGTCGTCCACCAGCTCGCCGCAGGCAATCGCTCTCATCCTGTTCTTAGCCGCGGCGGGTGGTGCCGGAGCCGTCTGGCTGGCCCGCCGCGTGCGGGTTTAGGCGAGGAGGCCCCGTGGGCCCACTGGGGGGGCGAGGTCCGCAGGGGGCTCGCAGGTCACGATGGACGGGGGGAGCAACTATCCTAGGTGTGCGCGCATCGGCGTGGTGCAGGCCCCTTCCCGAGTGGCGAGCGGCAGATGCGTGCGTCGCTGGTGAAGGAGCCAGCGGTCCCGGCGGAGGATCCTCCGGGACATCATCTGGCACCCACGCCCGGGAAACCACACGTGCAAGAGAGAGTCCTCGGCCCGACACCCACCCCCCCCGAACCCCCTGGCGGGGGGTATGGAGAGGCTGGTGGACGGCCCAAGCGCCGGCGCCTGCCACGGGTTGTCATCGCCCTGGCCGTCCTGTGTGTGCTGCTGGGAGTTGCCCTGACCGTCCACCTGAACTACGACGTCTTCGTCCCCGGAGAGGCGCCCGATGCCGGCTCGCTCGTCCAGATCAACGGGCAGGGCGTCCACAAGCGGGCGGGCTCGATCCACCTGACCACGGTGGGCGTCTACTACGGGGTCCGGCTTCCCCAGCTGATCGGTGCATGGTTCGACAAGACGTCGCAGATCGTCTCCGAGGCCCAGTACCCCAACGTCCCCGGCCAGGAGGTCATCGCGATGGACCAGAGCCAGCGCGATGCCAAGGTCGCAGCGCTTGGAGACCTCTTCGGGTACCAGAATCTCCCCACCAAGGGCGTCCTGATCGTCAACCTGCTCTCCAACGCCCCGGCGGCCAAGGTGCTGCAGCCCGGCGACGTCATCACGGAGGTGGACGGGACGCCGGTGACGGCGCCGGACCAACTGGAGACCGGGGTCCAGAAGCATTCGCTGGGCCAGTCGGTGCACCTCAAGGTGCAGCGGAGCGGCAAGTCCATGGACGTGGACGTCGCCACGATCACCAACGCGCAGCCGTCCCCGGCCAAGATCATCGGCGTCGGTGTGGAGCCGGACTACGAGCCGACGATCGACATCAAGATCAACGCAGGGGACATCGGCGGCCCTTCGGCTGGCCTGTCGTGGGCACTCGCCATCGAGAACCTGCTCGGCCCCAACGACCTCACCCGGGGCCGGACGATTGCCGATACCGGGACGATCGACTACCGGGGCAACGTCGGCGAGATCGGCGGCATGCCGCAAAAGGTCTTCGGTGCGGAGAAGGTGGGGGCTACCTTGTTCATCGTGCCCAAGACGCAGGCCGCGGAGGCGATGGCTGCGGTCGCGCAGTCGCATTCCCGTATGAAGGTCGTCGGCGTCTCAACCCTGCACGAAGCCGTGGATGCGCTGAACGCTGCCTGACCGGCCGGATTGCGACAGGCAAGACCCTGACTCGGCGTAGGCTGAGGCCATGAGCACGTTCGCGGCGCCGCTGCACTTCGTGACCACCTTCCTGGTGGCCGTCGGCGCGTTTGCGTGCGTCTGGCTTGCCGTCTCCCGCCCGGAGTTCGCCCCGCGCAGATGGGCACGGTTCGTGTTCGGGGCCGGGTGGGCGTTGCTCGGCGTGGCCGACACCCTCCACGGCGCCCAGCTCGTCATCGGCGACTCCGATGTCAAGGTGCTGGCCCTGCGCACGGTCGCCTACTTCCTGCTGCTCATCTCCCTCCTCGTCCCCGTGAGCCCCCTGTACGTCGGGCACAGCTCGGCCCGTCGGCGGAGGGAAGCCCCCAGGCGGCGCGCCCACGAACCCGACGCCGACGGGCCCGGCGAGACCGAGGCGCAGCGCCCCGCCAACGAGCTGGGGACCTGGACACCGCCCGACGGCAAGAAGGGCCGCTTCTGGTCGGCAAGCGCCGTGACCGTTTCCAGAACGGCAGGCCCGGCGGTGCTGGCCCTGGGGGCTGCCCTGTTCGCGCTGCGCAGCCGGATCGAGGGGGCCCGCCGCCTGGCGCTGGCCCTGGGCCTGCTCGGGGCGTCGGAGGTCTTCCTCACCCGGGCCGGGTCGACGCCCACCACCTTCGACGCCATCTGGGTTGCAGGCCACGCGCTGCACCTGCTGGGGGGTCTCGCCCTCGGCTTCTGGTTGTGGAGGGCCTTCCGGATCTCGATTCAGGCGAGGATCGTCGCGGCGCTGGTGCTCCTGCTGATCCTCGTCATCGCGCTCATCTCGGCCACGGTGACCAACGCGTTCGCCCGCAACGTCCGGCAGTCGGCCTTCAAGTCCGCAGGTGACCAGGCGGTGTTCGAGACCAGCCGCTTCAGCGAGTTCGGCACCGGCCTGCAGTCCGTCGCCACCGTTGCGGCGGGCATCGAGGTCATCCGCACCGCGGTCATCGCCCAGAACCGCGACATCCTGAACTTCTACGCCAAGTACATCCAGCAGCCTCCCGGTTTCCCGCCGTCCGCCGACTTGGTTGCTTTCCTGACGCCTGACCCGAACTGTGCGGGAAAGCTTGGTTGCGGCGGCACCATCGTGGGCCTCTCGGCGGCCGGGACCCAGCCCGGCCAGGTCAATCTCGATGACAGCAACCTCGAGGAGATCAACCTCGCGGGCAGTGCCGAAGTTCGCAGCGCACTCCAGAACAAGGCGGCGACGTCGGTAGATGACCTCGGCGCGACCAGGAGCAAGCTGGTCGTCATCGGGGCCGCTCCCGTGTTGGATGCGCACTCGCAAGTCGTCGGTGCGGTGGTGGTCGGGAGGATCATCAACACTTCCTTCCTCAAGGGCCTTGCGCTGCCGGGTGCGGTGCCAGTGACCGTGATCGGTAGCCACGGTGAACTCCTGGGAAGCACGCTGCCCGGGGCGGATGACATCGTTCGAAGCCTTGGGGGCCGGATCGTCGCCAGCGTTGTGCAGCAGGGAACTATCCTCCAGGCTGAGGCAACGGCCGCAAAGACCCCCTACTACGTGGCCGTGGCGCCGATTGCGCCCGAGGGCCACAGAAGGCTCGGCGCCGTCATGGTGTCCCAGCCGCAGACCCTGGCCGATACGCAGAGGAACATCAGCCAGACGCTTTTCCTCGGTGCCCTTGCGGCGACCCTGGTCGCCGTG
>DASPZW010000541.1:0-6448 GCA_035636055.1 Actinomycetota bacterium | reverse complement strand
CAAACCGTGACTCGATACCGCGCACGCTCAAAAGCTTGTGACCTACCTCTCCCGGGGGATCGCCTACTAGTGGGTATTCTCGGCGAAAGGCCGTGCCGCCTGACTAGTTACGGACCCCGGGAAAACTCACTAGTCAGTCCTTCGGGAAAAGGCGGTGCGGGTGCAGGTCCGGCGGCTCCGAGAACCGCCGACCGGCGTGCCCGCGGGCCGAGCAAGCCTCGCTGGCCGGTCGAGTCGCCTCCGGACCTGCACCCGCAGGGCCTGCCACACGGCCTGCTGTTCGTTCGGCGCAACAGAACCGCCGACCGGCGTGCCCGCGGGCCGAGCAAGTCTCGCTGGCCGGTCGAGTCGCCTCCGGACCTGCACCCGCACGGCGTGCCATACGGCCTGCTGTTCGTTCGGCGCCAAGAAGCCCCCGGGGGGAGAGGTTTCTCGTTGCTGTCGATTACCCTGTTGGTACCTCACAGCAACGAGAAGGGCCGGGCTACTTCGACGAGCCGGAGACGAAGAGGTCCTTGACTTCGTTGAAGGACGCCAGGCACTTGCCGGCCCCGAGGACCACGCATTCGAGGGGCCGGGCGGCCACATGGACCGGAACGTCGCACTCCTGGGACAGGCGGGCTTCGAGCCCCCGCAGCAGGCCCCCACCGCCGGTGAGGGCGATGCCGTGCGAAAGGATGTCCTGGGCAAGCTCGGGCGGGGTCGAGGACAGGGCCGCCACGACCGCCTCCACAATCTGGCGCACCGGTTCCTCGATCGCCTCGCGGACCTCTTCGGAGGTGATGTGGACGATTTTCGGCAACCCAGCTGCGAGATCCCGACCCTTGATCTCTGCCTTTTCCTCCTCGGCGAGCGGGAACGCCGAGCCGATGGCGATCTTGATCTGCTCCGAGGTCCGCTCCCCGACGACGATGGCGTATTCCTTGCGGATGTGGCGGGAGATGGCGTCGTCGATATCGAAGCACCCGACCCGGATCCCCTTGTTGACGACCACCCCGCCCATCGAGAGGACCGCCACCTCCGACGTGCCGCCCCCGATGTCCACGACGAGGTTGCCGATGGGCTCGCTGATCGGCAGGCCCGCTCCGATGGCTGCGGCGACCGGCTCCTCGATCAGGTAGGTCTCCCGGGCGCCGGCGGCCATCGTGGCCTCCTGCACCGCCCGGCGCTCCACCTCGGTGATGGCCGAGGGCACGCAGATGAGCACCCGGGGCCGGGGCACCCGCTTGCGGACACCCACCCGCTCCAGGATGAGGCGGATGTAGCGCTCCGTGACTTCGAAGTCGGTGATGGCCCCCCGGCGCAGGGGCCGCTCGGCGACGATGTAGCCGGGGGTGCGGCCGATCATCCGGTAGGCCTCCTGGCCCATGGCCAGCACCTGACCGTTCTCCCGGTTGAGGGCGATGACCGTCGGCTCGTTCAGGACGATGCCCCGCCCGGTGACGAACACAAGCGTGTTGGCCGTGCCGAGGTCGATGGCGAGGTCCCGGCCCATCAGCCCCGCCCTGGGGATGCGATGCGAGGCGATGCGCCGCGCGGTGATGCGGTGCGGGGCTCGAGAGCCAGGATGCCGGGTTGGAAACTCTCGAACACGAGGTAGCGCGCCAACCCGTGTTCCTTTCTGAAATGACGTCTCTGAAATTACTTCCGGTACGAGTCCACGGAATGTACCGGGACTTAGTGACCGAGCCCGAAGTATATCCATTTGGGAACTTGGGCCTTCCGGCGCGACCCGGCGCCGGGGTCTCCGAGCGCGGCTCAGGCGCAGGCGGGAGCCTCCTGGGCCGGCACCCAGCCGGCAAAGCCAGCGGCCGCCGGAGGGAGGGGGCGGTCCTTTTCGACCAGCAGGTACAGGGAGCGGGTGAGGGCCAGCCCGGCGATGCGGACGGCAACGGGGCCGCCGGGGCCGCGGCTGCGGAGGGCGAGGCAGGACACCAGCCCGATCCCGTAGCCGTTGCCCACCGCCGAGACGATGGCCGCCGTGTTGGAGAGCACCATCGCCGTGCGGTAGCGGGGCGCTTCGAGCCCGTGCTCGGCGAGCAGGGCGAGGAAGCTGAGATGGGTCCCGGATCCGCTCTCTCTGGTGAGAAAGGGCTGCCCGGCCAGCTCACTCAGCTCCACCGCGCCGCGGGAGGCGAAGGGATGGCCGGCGGGGACCGCGAGGACGATCTCGTCGGTGGCGATGTGCCGGTAGAGGAGATCGCGGCCGGGCACCTTGACGCCCGAGAACCCCACATCGGCCTTTCTCGCCCGCAGCCGGACGGCCACCTCGGTCGAGTCGGCGATCTCGATGCGTGGGTTCACCCGAGGGTGGGCGACCGTGAAGGCATTGACCAGGCCCGGCACCAGAAACTCCCCCGGCGTCGTGCTGGCCACGATGCGCAACTCGCCGGCCAGCCGGCTGGGCTCCTCAGACAGATCGTCCATCAACCGCTCGTGGCCGCCGACGACCTCCTCGGCGTAGGAACGGACCCGTTCCCCGGCCTCGGAGAGCTCGACGCGCCCCCGGCGGCGGGTCAGCAGCGTGACACCAAGCTCCTGCTCGAGCTTCTGGATGTGGCGGCTGACCGCCGGTTGGCTGAGATGCAGCTCGCCGGCCGCGCGTGTGAAACTACCGCAACGGGCAAGCACCACCAACGTTTCGAGCTGGTCGAGGTTCACTGGTCCCGATCTGGTCCCGGTCTGGTCCCGATCTATAACAGTTTGGTATGGAAGCTACCTAAATATTTCGTTCAGTTATGCTCCGCGGCTTGGAGGATTCGCAAGAAACCTCCCAAAACGCGTCACGGACCGGCAAAATTGGTGGGCAGAGGAAAGGGGTGGGCAGGGGATGCTGGCACACGAACCGGACGAGCCGGCGGATCTCGCTGCCGAAGAGGCCGAACCGGGCGACGGCCCGCAACCGGGCGACTTCGACCTGGTCGGCATCACGCCTGCGGCAACCGTCGACGCCCGCGACCTGGACCCCGGTCCAGTCCTGCTCATGGTGCGCAACGCGCTGTCCCGGATCGACGAGGGGGCCGTGCTGGAGATCACCCGGGCCGACGACGGGCTGAGCGACGACCTCGGCGGCTGGTGCCGGCTGAACGGGTGCGAGATCGTGGCCAGCCTCGACGCCGGAGCCGACCGCACCTGGCTGCTGCGCAAAGGCCCCGCCGCGCCCGCCTGGGAGAAACCCGATTGGGGCATCTCGCTGCCCCGCCGGGACGGGCGGCGCATCGACCTGCGGGACTGGTTCGAGGGCCGGGTCGCCGACGTCCCCGACGAGGCCCCCACCTACTACGGGTTCGTCCCCAGGGGAGCCGTGGCGGAACCGGGCATGCCCTCCTACCCCTTCACCCTCAACACGAAGGCGGACGTGTGGGCGGACAACATCGCTGGCCTCTACGAGCAGGCGAAGGCCCAGCAGTGGAACGCCTCGGAGGACATCCCGTGGGACCGCCTCGAGGCCTTGCCCGACGACATGGAACGGGCCGTGTGCCAGATCATGACCTTCCTGGCCGAGAACGAATATGCCGCCCTCTACATCCCCGCCAAGTTCCTGCCCCGGATCAACGCCCGCTTTGTCGAGCCCGTGCTGTTCCTCGCCACGATCATCAACGACGAGGCCCGCCACATCGAGGTCTTCACCAAGCGGGCGCTGGCCAACGGCGGTGGCCTGCAGTACTCGGCAGCCATGACCGAGTGGTCGCTGCAGAGCCTGCTCCTGCAGGAGGACTACTTCAAGTCCAGCTTCCTACTGCACGTCCTGGGCGAGGGCACGTTCCTCGACCTCCTTGCCTACATCGAGAACCACGCCCCCGACCCAGTGACCGCCGAGGTCGTTCGCCGGGCGCGCCTCGACGAGGGCCGCCACGTCGCGTACGGGATCGCCCACGTCCGCCAGCAGCTTCGCCACGACCCCACCCGGGTCGAGGAGTTGGTCGCCTCCGCCGAGGAACGCTCGGCCGTGCTGCAGGCGACCACGGGTGTGAACCCCCCGGTCCTCGAGGCCCTGACCATCCTGGGCGGCGGGGGGTCGTCGCCCGAGCAGCGGCGCCGGGGCGGCGAGGCGGTCCGGCAACTGCACCGCTCGATGGACGACTACCGCATCCGACGCATGCTCCAGGTCGGCCTCGACCGCCCCACCGCCGAGAAGATCTCGCAGCTCCACACCCCGAACTTCATGTAGCTGTGCTGCCGGTCGGCAGAACCTGTTCCCCGCAGTCGTGAAAGGAGAGTCACCCAGTGGCACTCACCGATGAGGACCGCAACGCGCTCGCCGATCAGGCATGGGCAGTCGCAGAGAAGATCAAGCCAAGCGCCGCGTCGCTCGATGCCAGCCGCACCTACCCCGATGACCATATCAATGCCCTGGCCGACGCCGGCCTGGCGGGCCTGCTCGTCTCGCCGGAAAACGGCGGCAAGGGCGGCGACCTGACCAGCCTGGCCCTGGTTTGCGAGGCGGTCGGGTGGGCCAACGGCTCCACCGGCCTCGTGTACCTGATGCACCTCTGCGGCACGGCGACCATCGGGGCGAAGGCAACCCCCGGGCAGGCCCAGGAGTGGCTGGTCCCGGCAACCACCGGCGACACGTTAGCGACCCTCGCCTTCAGCGAGCGCGCCACCGGCGCCCACTTCTACATGCCGCAGATCAAGGCCGAGAAGTCCAACGGCGGCTACGTCCTCAACGGCAGGAAGAGCTTCGTCACCAGCGGTGGCTACGCCGACCTCTACCCGGTGCTCGTCAACGCCTCGGGTGGCGAGGGCCTGGATGTACTCGTGGTTCACGGTGCCGACAAGGGGGTCTCCTTCACCGGCGCCTGGGAAGGCATCGGCATGACCGGCAACTCGTCAATCGAGATGGTGCTCGACAGCGTCGAGATCCCCGCCGACCGGATCGTGGGGGCCGAGGGCGACGGCCAGGAGCTCGTCTTCAACGTCGTCGCCCCCACCTTCCTCATCGGCCTCGCCGCGCTCAACGTCGGCATCGCCCAGGCTGCCCTCGACGACACCATCGAGCACGTGAAGACGCGCCGCAACGCCGGCGGCATCCTGGCCGAGCTCCCGACGGTCCAGACCGAGATCGCCGAGATGACGATCGCCGTCGAGGAGGCCCGGGCGCTGGTGGTCACGGCCGCCAGGGCCGCCGATGCCGGCAACCCCGCTGCCCTCCCCCTCGTCATGCAGTCCAAGATCGGCGCCACGGAGGCGGCGATCGAGGTCACCGGCAAGGCGATGGAGGCCTGCGGCGGTCTCGCCTACTCGAAGCGTCTCGACATCGAGCGGTACTGGCGCGACGGGCGGGCCGGCTCGATCATGGCACCCACCAACGAGGTCCTGAAGCAGTGGGTCGGCAAGCTGGCCACCGGCCTCCCGCTCTTCTAGCGATGGCACCGGCTCTTGGAAGAGGAGTCGGCCGTCCGCTCGTCATCGGCGCCGTCGCGTACGACCCCAAGGTCGTCCCGATCTGGGAGTCGATGCGCGACTACTTCCGGGAAGCCGGGGTCCCGATCGACTACGTGCTGTTCTCCAACTACGAGTCCCAGGTCGACGCCCTGTTCGCCAAGAGCGTCGACGTGGCGTGGAACACCAACGTTGCCTACGTGAAGTCCGAGCAGCGCTGCGGCGGCACCTGCCAGGTGCTGGGCATGCGCAACACCGACGTCGGGTTCACCACCCGCATCGTCGGCCGGGGGGAGCGCCTCGCCGGGCTGTCCGAGCTGAAGGGCAAGCGCCTCGCCCTCGGCAGCGCCGACTCGGCGCAGGCCGCCATCCTCCCGCTGCAGTGGCTGCGGCGGGAGGGCCTGGAGCCGGGGGTCG
Source organism: Actinomycetota bacterium (assembly GCA_035636055.1). Classification (GTDB taxonomy): domain Bacteria; phylum Actinomycetota; class CADDZG01; order JAHWKV01; family JAOPZY01; genus JAOPZY01. The sequence goes on along the minus strand of DASPZW010000541.1, from coordinate 646 downwards.
ACGTCGAGTTGCTGCGCTTCGATCTCGACGTCGGCAAGCACGGCGACACCGGCACCAGCGAGTTGGAGGTGCTCCGGGCCCTGCACGATGGGGACGCCGACTACGGGGCGGTCGGCGACCCGACCTGGATCCGGGAGCTGGAGGCGGGCCACGTCAACAGCTCCCTGGTGACGTCGCTGTGGACCTCGCCCCCGTACTGCCACTGCAACTTCACGGCATTGCCCGACTTCGACGAGGCGTGGGGTGCCCGCTGGAGCGAGGCACTCCTCGCCATGAGCTACAACGACCCCAAGTGGCGCCGGCTCATGGACCTGGAGGGCCTGACGGCGTGGCTCCCGGGCCGGAAGACCGGCTACGAGGAGCTGACCGCAGCGCTCACCACCTAGTCCCTGGGAGGCCCGGCGTTTTTGGCCCGGGCCTCCCGCGCGCGTAAGCTGGGAGTGTGGACATCGACCCCGCCGAGATCGGCGCCGCACTCTCCTCGATCCCCCTCTTCCGGGAGTTGCAACGGCTCCTCATGGTCCAGAGCGGCCCGGTCAACTGGGAGATCGCCGGGCAGATCTCCCAGGCGGTCGCCCAGATGCGGGGCACGGGTTCCCGTGCCGGGCCCGACGAGCGTGCGGCCTTCCAGGAAGCCTGCCGCCTC
>DASPZW010000540.1:0-4185 GCA_035636055.1 Actinomycetota bacterium | reverse complement strand
CCACTTGAGGTACGTGCTTGCGTGGCGCTCGTCGATCTCGGCCAGCAGCGACGCCGCCAGGTTACGCAGTTCGACGCTGGTGATCTGCCGGACCCCCCCGTCGTTCAGCACCTGCTCCACCCTCTCGGCGACGCGGTAGGCATGGCCCGGCGGGACCCCGGCCATCATCACGGACGAGGCCATGAGCCCTTTCGAATAGGGCAAGCCGTGCGTCGTGTCCGAAATCACGATGTGTGCCGGCGGCGCCGGCCGCCTGAGTCTCATGACCGGTACCGTTCGATCGCCGCCTGCGCCGCCTCGACCAACAGCTCCTCCAACTGACCATCGCCGTCCACCGTCTCCGGGCGGTTGTCCAGGTAGATCACTTCAAGACCTCGCTCCATCCCCCATCGGGTCACGACATCGACCGCCGCGGCCTTCAGCTCCACCACGAGTGCGTCGACCCGGCCCTCCGCCGCTTGGGCCTCGAGATCCCTCCGCAGGGCATCTCGTTGCGCCAGCGCGTGGCTGACCGCGACGACGTCGCATCCATAGGTACCTTCCAAATGCTGTTTGAGAGCCGGTCCTGCCCGCTCAATCGCCGTAGTACCGAACCAGATCTTCTTTCCTGACACGTCGGCTAGAGGATGGGGCCGAAAGACCGTGCAAACAACCTTTGGATGGCTGAGGGGTCTGCCGCGAGCACAGCGCTCGATCGCTGCTACCTGCTCCCGATCGAGGGTCTCTTCACACATTGTAAGCACGACAAGGTCAGCAAGCAACAACCGGTACAAACCGAAGTAGCCACAGAGGTACCCGGGGTCGATGCCGGCGTCGACGACGAGGACGCCGGCGTCGAAGCGCGACGGCGGGATGGCGGCCCCGCTCCCCTCCAGCAGGAGGATCCCGGGGTGGAGCCGCCCTGCCACCTCGAGGGCCTTGCCGAAGTTCGAGTACGACGTGGCCCCCGCCAGCCCACCGCCCGCTCGCCAGGCCCCCACCGTGGCGACCCGGGTGGTCAGGGCGTCCTCGATGTAGTCGCTGGCGGCATGGCGCCCCTCGTCGAGGAGGGCCAGCAGGACCGAGGCGTCCAGATGCGCCCCGGCGTCGATGACCTCCGGTTCAGGGGGGCCGCCCCTGCCCATGGCGATGACCACGGGGCTCATCCCTGCGTCCCGCCAGATCCGGGCGGCAGCCCCGGCGATCGCGGTCTTGCCGGTGCGTTTCCCGGTCCCGATCACGGCGACCGAGGGAGCTGCCGCCACCTTGGCCCGCTGCGGCGGGGTGAAGGTGAAGTCCGCACCGGCATAGGTGGCCCCGGACCACAGTGCCACCGACGCAAGGCGGCACCGGGCGACGTAACCGAGGACGGGCTCGTCCGAGAGGTCCACCACCCGGGTGGTCCCTGTCGTCCGGATCAGCTCCGCAAGACCTGTTTCAGGGTCGGAGGCGGTGTGGACCGGCACGCCGATCTCCAGGGGGACCTGCCCGAGCTTCTCGCTGCCGCCGACCAGCAGCGCCGCCACGGGTTCCTCGCCGTCGGCCCTGAGCGCGGCAATCGCCCTCGCCACGACCGGAGGGTAGTGCTCCCCGTCGAAGAGGACGACGCAGGGAGGTTGCCGCGCATTCCCGCCGGCGTCCCGCGGGTGCAGGCGGCTCAACCTTCCATCAGCACGCGGATGCTTCCCTGCCGGTCCAGCATGCAGAATGTCGCGGTCTCACCGCTGCGAGTAAACAGGAGAGACAACCGCGAATCGCCAACCCTAAGATTGCGCAATTCCACAGTGTTCAGCCACGGAGGAAGCGTCGGATGGTTGATGGTCAACAGACTCTGGTCTGCGCGGGCCGAGATGCCCAACATCGACTGCACCAGGAGGAAAGGGCTCGCGGCCGCCCAGGCCTGGGGCGAGCAGGCCACGGGATACGAGACCGGCGTCGACGCGGTCAGCCTCGTGAACCCGCAGAACAACTCCGGGAGCCGGTAGTACTCCATGTGCATGGCGGCGTCGAAGAGGGCGGTCGTGATCCGCTCCGTGGAGCGGCCACGGCCGTAGCGTTTCAGCCCGGCGGCGATGAGCGCGTTGTCATGGGGCCAGACCGAGCCGTTGTGGTAGCTCATGGGATTGAAGGCGACCGCCTGGCTCGACATCGTCCGGATCCCCCAACCGCTGAACATGTCGGGGGCCATCAGGCGGTCCGCCAGGGGTTCGGCCTTCTCGTTGTCGATCAGCCCGCAGTACAGGCAGTGGGCCGGGTTGCTCGTCACCGTGGCCACCTGGCGCTTCTCGCCGTCCAGAGCCAGGGCGAAATACTGCTCGCGGTCCATCCAGAAATCCCTGTTGAATCGCACCTTGAGTTCCGCCGCCTCACGCTCGAGGCGCGCCGCGGTGCTGACGTCGCCCAACAAGGTGTAGATCTCGCTCATCCGCTGCTTTGCCATGTAGACGTAGCCCTGGACTTCGGCGAGGGCGATGGGGGGCGGGGCCAGGGTGCCGTCGCGGTGGACGACGGCGCTGCCCGAATCCTTCCACCCCTGGTTGCGCAAGCCCCGTGGGGACCGCCGGATGTACTCCACGTACCCGTCCCCGTCGAGGTCGCCCGAGCGGTCGATCCAGGCGAGGGCCCGGTCGAGCACGTCCTTCAGTTCGAGGATGGTCGCGAGGTCGTTGGTCCACCGGAAGTAGGCGGCGGCCAGCATCAGGTACAGGGGCGTCGCGTCGATCGTCCCGTAGTAGGGGGTGTGGGGGATGTAGTAGGCGTTGGCCAGCTCGCCCTGGCGGATCTCGTGGAGGACCTTGCCGGGTTCCTCGTCCCGCCAGGGGTCGTTCTGCGTGCCCAGCAAGCCGCCGAGCAGCTGCAGCGTCCTGCGGGCCGGCTCGGGGTTGATGGCGAGGATCTCGTACGACGCAAGGATGGCGTCCCGGCCGAAGGGCGCAACGTACCAGGGGATGCCCGCGGCAAGGAACTCCCCGTGGTCGGTCCGGGTGAGGAGCGCCCGCAGGTCCCAGATCCCTCGCCGCAGCAGGGCGTTGAAGAGATGGTTGTCGGTGCGGATCTGCGAGCAGCTCTCCTCCCAGTCCTCGTACGACCGCTGCGTACGGGCGACGGCGGTGCTGAAGTCGTCCGGTGTCCGGTGGGCGCCATCGACGATGGGCTCGACCGACACCGAGAGCGTCCGGGTCGCATGGCCTGCCAGGTCGACGTCGATTCCCACCACCACGCTGCCCCCCGTGACGGCGGAGCGAGCCGGCGCGTCGCCGAAGGTGACCCAGGTCTCGCGGAAGCGGTGGTCCAGGCCGAGGTAGGCGAGTTTGACGACCCCCCCGTCCACACGGGGGACGAAGCAGTCCCCTCGGCGCTCGCGCACCAGCCCCCGCACCTCGAAGAGATCGAGGAAGTCGGCGGCGATCGTGAACTCCAGCACGATCCGGACAGGGTAGGCGTTGTAGTTCTTCACCCGCAGCTGCTCCAGCACGCAGTCCGCGACCGCCCGGGTCCTGCGGATGTTCACCGACTGGGCCGGGACCGCCAGGACCCCTCCGTCCCACAGGTCGGGGTTCGTCAGGTCCACGGAGCTCAGGTAGGCGCGCTCGGCCGAGGACGACAGCAGGACCGGCTCGAGGCCGTTGATCCGAAGCTCGAAGCGGGAGAGGAAGCGGGTGTCCTGGTAGTAGACGCCCATGCCGACGGTGTTGGGCTCGCAGAGGTCGCCGCGGAGGTCCGAGCAGACGAAGGTCTCGCCCTCCTTGACCGAGAGCGTCCGCTGGTGGGTCTCGACCGGCGCCCCGCCGCCGCCTGCTCCCTGCTCATCGCCGGGCCTGCGGGGCAGCGGCTCGTAGACGTCACCGAGCCGGCTGACGTGGGCAACGAGTGGCGGCACCTCCCGCTGCGTGAGGCCTTGCGTCAACGGACCTGGGCCCCGTGGAGATCCCAGCCCGGCGTGAGGATCTCCCAGCCCGCCGGCAGCAGCGTGCGGGCGAGGTCCACCGCGTCCCCGAGGCTGTCGGAGGCCGCGAGGCAGACCACTGAGGGGCCGGCCCCCGACAGGGCAGCGGCGACGCCCGCGGCGCGCAGCGCCTGGTGGAGGCCCAGGGTCTCGGGCAGCAGGGGGAGCCGGTACGGCTCGTGGATGCGGTCCGCGGTCGCCATCATGAGGGCGGCGGGCGGTTCCAGCCCGCTCAGCACCGCCACGAGGGCCGCCGTGGC
>DASPZW010000539.1:0-3039 GCA_035636055.1 Actinomycetota bacterium | reverse complement strand
CCCCGGTGGTGACCCAGGTCTGGTCGCGGGACGGTTTCGACGGGATCCAGATCTCCTCCGACGGCCAGCACATCTGGGCAGCCAACCGCTCGCTCGACGCGGTGCAGGAGTTCGGCCGGCCCAACCCGACGACGCTGCCGCTGCAGGCGACCGTGGCCACCGGGCACGGCGGCGACGGCATCGCGATCGCGCAGAGCACGGCGCCGGGAGGCGTCGCCAACAACGTCTTCGTCAACAACAACGACGGGACCATCTCCCGCATCGACACCAACAACCGCAATGCCGTCTCGATCGTTGCCTCGCTCGGCTCGCGGGGCGACTTCGCAACCGTGGGGCCCGACGGTTGCTTCTACGTGACCCAGTCGGACAAGGTGGTCAAGCTGGCGCCCTGCTTCTTCCAGACCCCCACCGCAGACCTGTCGGTGACGACGACAGCCCCGTCGTCGGTCGGGATCCTGGAGCCGTTCAGCTACAGCTTCGTGGTCACGAACGCCGGGCCCAGTCAGGCCACAGGGGCAAGCTTCACCGATACGCTTGGTCCCGCGGTGTCGTTCGCCTCCGCAACGCCCGGGCAGGGAAGCTGCAACCAGGCGGGCGGGGTCGTGACGTGCAGCTTGGGCAACATTGCGCCGGGAGACTCGGTCACGGTGACCGTCGCCGTCTCGGCGGGCCTGCTGCCCGGCAGTGCCGTCAACACCGCCAGCGTGACGTCAACTGTCCCGGACCCCAACCCGGCGGACGACTCCTCGACGGCGACGACGGTGGTCGGCCTGCTCCCAGTCCCCGTTGCCCCGACCCCCACGCCCACGCCCACCCCGACCCCGACGCCGACCACCTCACCGTCGGTCCTCTCATTCAATATCGTCCGTCCCATCCCCGTCACCGGCCCGGGCTACCCGGTCGGGCCGCTCGGGCTGCTCGGCGTGTGCCTCCTCACGTCGGGCGTGGTCCTCGTCCGTCGGGCACGGCGCTCGGGGAAAGGCGCCTGACCAGGGCCCACAGGGCTTCGACGTCTGCCTCGGTGGAGCCCAGGTTGCCGATCGCCGCGTGCAGGGCCGTCCGGCCCCCGATCTTCGTCGAGCTGAGGAACGCCTCGCCTGTGGCATTGACGGCCTCCGCGACTGACCCGTTCACCTTGTCGAGGTCCTCGCCGCTCACGCCCGGCGGGGTGAACCGGAAGTTCACCACCGACAGGGGCACCGGCGCAGCGAGCTCGAAGCCGGGCTCCGCCGAGACCCACGAGGCCAGCAAGGCCGCGAGGCGCACGTGCTCCCGCAGTGCCGCCACGATGCCCTCGGCCCCCATGGACCGCATGACCATCCAGAGCTTCAGGGCGCGGAACCGCCGGCCGAGGGCGAGGCCGTAGTCCATGAGGTTCGGCACCGCCTCGGTGCTCCGCAGGTAGTCGGGGACGACGGAGAACGCCTCCCGCGTCGCCTCCGAGTCCCGCAGGTACAACACGCTGCAGTCGATGGGCACGAAGAGCCACTTGTGCGGGTTCACCACGAGCGAGTCGGCTCGCTCCGCCCCGCCGAGCACCCATCGCAGCTCCGGCACGGCGGCGGCGACCCCGCCGTAGGCGGCGTCCACATGGAGCCAGACCCGTTCCCGCTTGCACACGCTGGCGATGGCGTCCACGGGGTCGACGCTGGTCGTGGCCGTCGTTCCGACCGTCGCCACGACCGCGGCGGGCCGGATGCCCGCGGCGACGTCGGCGGCGATGGCCGCGGAGAGTGCGCGGGGGTCCATACGGAACGCTTTGTCGGTGGGGATCTTCCGGAGGTTGTCCGTCCCGATCCCGAGCGCCACCACCGCCTTGTCCACGGACGAGTGCGCCTGGTCGGAGGTGTACACCGCCATCGGTGGCCCCCCGGCCAGGCCGCGGGTCCGGGCGGCCGGGTCGACGCGGTGGCGGGCAGTGGCCAGAGCGGTGAAGGTGCTCGTCGAGGCGGTGTCGTTGATGAGGCCGAACCAGTCGGGGAGCCCGAGGAGCTGCGAGAGCCACCGCACGGCCACCTCCTCCAGCTCGCTCGCCGCCGGCGAGGATCGCCACAGCATGTGGTTGGTGTTGAGGGCGGCGGAGATGAGTTCGCCGGCGATCCCCGGCAGCGAGCCCGTGAGCCCGAAGTAGCCGAAGAACCGGGGATGGTTCCAGTGGGTGACCGCCGGGAGCACGACCCGGTCGAGGTCCTCGAGGATCGCCGATAGCTCCTCCGGCGACGACGGCGGCACGCCCGGCAGGGCGCGCACGACGTCACCGGGCGCCACCCGGGCTGCGACCGGCAGGTCCCGGACGGACTCCAGGTAGCCGACGACCCAGTCCAGCGTGGGTTGCAGGTAGTCCCGCGGCTTGTCCACGGCGACAACCTACGGCATCTCGCCCGGGAGCTATCAAAGTCCGTCGGGGCTCGCCCGATTGGAACGATCCGCGAGTCCTGGCCTCCACCCCCTCGTGGGGCCGAAAACGGACACCAACTTTGGGTCAAAAGTGCCCATTTCCAGGCGTTTTGACCCAAAGTTCGTCGGGCTTGCCCGATGGCAACCATTCTCAGCCAGCGTCGGCCCCCGGCCCCCGGACCGACAGGGTGCACGTCGAGAAGGCGATGAGGCGGTCGCTCTCGTCGGTGATCCGCATCTCCCAGAGCTGGGTCGTCCTGCCGATGTGGATGGGCACGCCGGTGCCGATCAGCCAGCCGTCCTTGGCCGGCCGCAGGTGGTTGACCTTCAGCTCCAGGCCCAGCACCATGCGGCCGGGGGCGTTGAGCCACCCGCCCACCGACGCCAGGGTCTCGGCCAGAACGGCAGAGGCCCCGCCGTGGAGCAGGCCGAGCGGCTGGGTGTTGCCCTCGACCGGCATCCGGGCGACGACCCGGGCCGGCTCCATCTCCACCCACTCGATGCCCATCTTCGCCGCCAGAGCGCCCGACGGCACGATGGCCTGCTCCTCGGTCACGAAGAAGGAGTGGCGGACAGGGTGGGTCGTGAACGGGCAAGCCCGGCCGCCGGGCTCACGCCTTGGCCTGCTCGGCCGACCCCTCG
>DASPZW010000538.1:0-5900 GCA_035636055.1 Actinomycetota bacterium | reverse complement strand
ATGGAAGTCCCAGAGGTTCTGGGACGCCATGCACGCGATCGGCCTGCAGGATTTGGAGGCCATCGAGCAGGCCTACGTCTCCCAGGCGATGGCGGAGTTCGACGTCGCCGCGGAGGCCCTGGTCTTCGACGGGACGAACTTTCACTCCTACATCGCCTCCACCAACACCAGGGCCCCGATCGCCCAGCGCGGGCATGCCAAGAACAAGCGCTTCGACCTGCGCCTGGTGGGCCTTGCCCTGGCCTGCTCGACCGATCACCGGATCCCGCTCGCCTCGACCCCGGTGGCGGGCAACACCCCTGACGTCAAGGTCTTCGCAGGCGCCCTCCCCACGCTGATCTCCCGTTTGGAGTCAATCGGCGTGGAGCCCGCATCGGTCACCATCGTCTTCGACAAAGGGAACAACTCCGGCACCAACCTGGCCTTGCTGGCCGGTAGTGAGATCGGCTTCGTGGGCTCGCTCGTGCCCACCCAGCACCCCGACCTGCTCGATGTCGCCGACGACGAGTTCCGCCCTGTGGAGGACCTCTCGGGCGTGGTGGCGTACCGCAGCGGCAAGGAGATCGCCGGAACCCTGCGGACCGTCGTGGTCACCCGCTCGCAGACCTTCCTCGCCAAGCAGCTCCTGGGCCTTGCCCAGACCCGGGCCAGGGTGGAGGTCCAGCTGACCGAGCTCGTCCGCCTGCTCTCCGCCCACCGCCACAAGATGGACGCCGCCAGGCTCGCCGCCCGGGTGCACGAGGCGCTGGCACCCCGCTGGATGGCCAGGCTGTACCGCACCACCATCACCGGCAACACCCGAGACGACCTCAGCCTGGTGTGGTCCTTCGACGAGGAGGCGTTCGCCGAGCTCAAAGACCGGGAGCTGGGCAAGCGGATCGTCTTCACCGACCGGGTGGGGTGGTCGACCAGGCAGATCGTCGTCGCCTACCGCTCGCAGTGGGAGGTCGAGGCGGCGTTCCGCCAGATGAAGAACCCCGACCACGCCTCCTTCCGGCCCATCCACCACTGGACCGACCAGAAGATCCACGTCCACGGGCTCTACAGCGTGGCCGCCCTGATGCTGGTCAACCTGGCCTGGCGGGAGGCGGACCGGGCAGGCCTGGACCTCTCGCCGCATGAGGTGATGGAAACCCTGGCTGCCATCAGGGAGGTGACCCTCATTTACCCGCCGGCCGGCGGCAAGAAGGGCAACCCCCGTGTGCTCAAGAAGCTCACCCGGATGGACCACACCCAGCAGCAGCTCTTCGAATTGTTCGGCTTGGACGCCCTGGCCCCCCGCGAGGGTACTACAGGCAAATGGCGCGGTTTCTAGGCCCTGACCTGCACTTATAGGTTCAGGCCGGCCACAATCTCGGAAACTCAAGCTAGATTTTCCTTGGTTGTTTCACCGCGTTATGCGCGGTCAAACAACCAAACATCAGTCAGCCGGCGCGAAACCGGACGACTCGGTGTCGCCCGCGGTACCTCAACCCCGCTCGGCGACCACTCTGGGTGGGCACCGGTTCGAATTCGGCGGGCCAGCCGGCGCCGGGCGTCAGCCCACGGGGCCCCCGCCGGTGACCAGCGCCACGGTGTCCGCCGGCAGGAGCAGCACCGGGGGTGACAGCTTCACGTCTGGGTCCGAGGCAAGCTCCAGGACCGCCTCGCCGCCGACGAGCAGCTCCAGCGGCGCCCCCGACAGGTTCACCAGGATCTCGACGTCGCCCCTGCGGACGCGCAGCCACCGGCCCTCCTCGCTGTAGCGGACGCTGTCGAGGTCTCCAAAGGCGATCCAGTCCGTGAGGTCGGGCAGGCGGCGGCGCAATTCGAGCAGCCGGCGGTGCCAGTCGAGCAGCTCGGCATGCGGGGCCTCGCCCACCTCGTCCCACCGGAGCTTGGAGCGCTCGAACGTCTCGGGGGCCTGGGGGTCGGGGATCTCGTCTGGCCGCCAGCCGGAGGCGGCGGACTCGCTGCGCCGGCCCTTCCCGACCGCGGCGGCGAGGGCCGGGTCCCGGTGGTCGGTGAAGTAGAGGAACGGCGTCGAGGCCCCCCACTCCTCGCCCTGGAACAGCATGGGGATGAACGGCGAGGCGAGCACGAGCGCGGCCCCCACCTTCAGGCGGCCCAGGCTCATGAGGGCAGCGCTGCGCTCGCCCAAGGCCCGGTTGCCCACCTGGTCGTGGTTCTGCAGGAAGCCGACGAAGCCGTGGCCGGGCACGCCGACCGGAGACTTGCCGTGCAGGCGCCGGCGAAAGCGCGAGTAGCGTCCGTCGTGGACGAAGCCCGTCGTGAAGCACTGCGCCAGCTCGCCGATGGTCCCGAAGTCCTCGTAGTAGCCGTCCCGCTCGCCCGTGAGCACGGTGTGGAGGGCATGGTGGAAGTCCTCGTTCCACATACCGTCGAGGTCGTAGCCGCCGAGTGCCCGGGGCCGGACCAACCGGGGGTCGTTGAGGTCGTTCTCGGCCACGAGCACCATGTCCCGTTGCAGCGACCCCGACAGGGTCCGCACCCAGACGGCGAGGTGCTCGAGGAAGTGGCCTGCCGACTGGTCGAAGATGGCGTGGACCGCGTCGAGCCGCAACCCGTCGAAGTGGTACTCGACGAGCCACATCTGGGCGTTGCGGATGAAGAAGTCCCGGACCTGGTCGCTTTCGGGGCCGTCGAAGTTGACGGCCTTGCCCCAGGGCGTCGCGTACTTGACGGTGAAGTACGGGCCGAAGCGCTCCAGCACGTTGCCGACCGGGCCCAGGTGGTTGTAGACGACGTCGAGCAGGACCGCCAGCCCCCGGGCGTGGCAGGCGTCGACAAGGTGCTTCAGGTCGTCTGGGGTGCCGTAGGCGTGGTGAGGCGCGTAGAGGAAGACCCCGTCGTAGCCCCACCCCCGGTCCCCGGAGAACTCGCTGACCGGCATGATCTCGACCGCCCGGATGCCGAGGTCGACGAGGTGGTCCAGCCGTTCGATGGCGGAGAGGAACGTCCCTTCGGGCGTGAACGTCCCCACGTGGAATTCGTAGATGGCGCCCTCTGCAAGCTGCTTGGCGGTGCGGCCCCGCCAGCCACCGTCGGTCCAGGGGAACGTGCCGTGGTCGAGCACGCGCGAGGGCCCGTCGATCCCTGCCGGCTGCCAGGGCGAACGGGGATCAGCCAGTGGCTCCGAGCCATCCACCACGAACCAGTAGTCGGTCCCGGGGCCGGCGTCGGCGAGGTCGATCTCCCACCAGCCCCGCAGCTCCGAGCGGGACATCGGCGCCGGCCCCACGGATTCCGACGTCGTGACGAGGCCCACCGCGTCCGCCTCGGGGGCCCAGACCGTGAAGCGCGTCATGGAAGTCATTGGGGCGTGATGCGGGTCAGGAGGGCCACGGGCAGCACCGACAGCAGGGCCGGCAGGAGGACCGTCGCCTCGTGCTCGTCCCCGGAGATCTCGTCTCTCCAGCGGCCGGGCGGTAGGGTCACCGACGTCTCCGTCGCCGGGCCGGGGGCCAGCGCCCACGTTCCGTCGTGGCCCCCGGTGATCTCCATGGCGAGGCGCGGCACGACCATCACTGCGACCCCGCCCCGGCAGAAGGCGACGACCCGGTCCGCCGCCGGCCCGGTGGCCTCAAGCGGCCGGTACTGGCTCGTGCCCGCGAACACGCCAGGCAGCCGCCGCCGCACGGCGAGGGCAGCCCGGACGACGGCGAGCTTGGGAAGCCCGGACTCGACCTCGGCCCACAGGCGGTCCGGCCTCGTGCGCCGGAGCTGGTCCGCCATCCTTCGCCGGTGGGCGAAGTCGACCGGCCGGCGGTTGTCGGGGTCCACGAGGCTGAGGTCCCACAGCTCGGTCCCCTGGTACACGTCGGGGACCCCCGGGGACGTGAGCAGCAGCAGCATCTGGGCCAGCCCGTTGACCCACCCGGGCACCAGCAGCGGCCGGACGAAGGCGCGCAGTTCCCGCTGGAACTCGTCGTCGCGCATCACGCCGCGGACGAACGCCGCCAGGGCGTCGTCGTAGCCGGGATTGGGGTCGGTCCAGGAGGTGTGTTCCTTGGCCTCCTTGGACGCCTTCTGCAGGTAGGCCAGGATCCGCTCCTCGTTGATCGGCCAGGCCCCCACCAGGGTCTGGTACAGCAGGTACTCGATGTTGTGGTCGGGCCAGCCCCCCGAGCGGTGCTTGTCGTTGGCCTTCATCCAGGCCCGGGCAGCATCCGCCCAGCGGTCGGGGATCTCCGACAGCAGGTTGATGCGCGCCCGCACGTCGGCGCCCCGTTTCGTGTCGTGGGTAGACAGTGTCACCATCGTGCGGGGCCATGCTGCGGCGATCTCGGTGTTGGTGCGGTGGAACTCCTCCACCGCCATGCCGAAGCGCTCCGGCGAACCGCCCACCTCGTTCAGGGACACCAGCCGGAAGTAGCGGTAGAAGGCGGTGTCCTCGACCCCCTTGGCCATCACCGCCGCCGAGATCTGCTGGAGCCGCATGACCAGCTCGGTCTCGAGGTGGCCCCGCAGATCCAGCGTCAAGAGCCGGTACAGGAACTCGAACAGCTCCGGGTCGAGGTCCGGGCGGCTGCGCTGGCCTGCCTCCGCGGCCCGGCCGACGATGACCCGATCCTCGGGGTCGATCCGGCCCTCGTCGGCATTGACGTAGGTCCGGTAGACGTCAAGGCCGGCCATGAACTCCCGGAGCGCCTCGTGCAGCTCGTGGCGGGTGTAGTCCCGGTAGCGGCGGTGCAGCTCGCAGATCTGCACGAGCAACTCGGTCAGGCGGTTGACGTCGCTGGCCAGCACCTGCTGCATGACCTCGAGCTTGGCGTCGGAGGCGATCTCCTCGAAGTCCCGGGTCTCGCCGGTCAGCTCCTGGTACAGCTCCGTGAGGGGTCCCTCGGCGGCGGCGTCGACGAAGAGGCCGTTCGCACGGTTGGTGAAGTCGTAGCCGGTCGTGCCCGCGACGGGCCACGAGCGGCGCAGCGGCTCGCCCGGCTGCAGGATCTTCTCCACGACGACCCAGGCATCGGGCGCGCGCTCCTTCAGGTGGCGAAGGTAATCTTCCGGGTCGCGCAGGCCGTCGGGATGGTCGATGCGGATGCCGTCGAGGACCCCTTGCGCCAGCCAGCGCAGCACGAGCAGGTGCGTGGACGCGAAGACGTCCTCCCGCTCCATGTTGAGGCCGACGAGCGTGTTGATGTCGAAGAAGCGGCGGTAGGGCAGGTCGCGCCCGGCGGTGCGCCAGTAGGCGAGCCGGTAGTTCTGCCGCTCGAGGATGCTGTCGAGGGTGTCGGGGTCGCCGTTGACGAGGTCCATCGTGGCGTCGACGCCGGCGGCCACGCCGGGCCGCTCGTCGAGCAGCCGGGCGAGCGCCCCGAGGAAGACGCCGCCATCGCGCTCGCGCTCGCGCACGGATTCGGGGTCGGTGGCGGTGCCGGGCGGCAGGCGCCCGAGGGCGGCACCGATGCTCTCCAGCTCGTCGGACCCGCTCCGGCCGGCCGCCACCTGGAGCATCCGGTCGAGGGACTCGGGCGTCACCGGCATCACGTGACCCGGGCAGGTCACCTGGAACGACGCCCCGGAGCGGACGAGGCGGATGTCGCCGGACTCCAGCACCCGCCCGTAGTGGTTCCCGAGGATCGGCAGGAGCACCTTGTTGCGCAGCCGGGACTCGGGGCCGTGCCAGTCGATGTCGAAGTACCCGGCATAGCGGCTCGACGGCCCGTTCTGCAGCACGTCCCACCACCAGGCGTTCTCGGGCCCGGTGGCCATGTGGTTCGGCACGACGTCGAGCACCTGGCCGAGGCCGTGGTCCTTCAGCGACCGGTCGAGCCGCTCGTGGGCGGCGTACCCGCCGAGCTCCTCGTTGACCCAGCTGTAGTCGACGACGTCGTAGCCGTGGGTGCTGCCGGGGGCCGCCTGGAGGTAGGGCGAGCAGTAGAGGTGGGAGACGC
>DASPZW010000537.1:0-3250 GCA_035636055.1 Actinomycetota bacterium | reverse complement strand
TTCGGCGACGTCGTGGCGGTAGACGTCGGGGAGGACGCGTTCGGGTTCGGCGGCAGGGTGAGCTTCTGGCCCGGCCGGATCGTGGCATCCGTCATGCCGTTGGCCTGCTCGACCAGCACCACGAGGTCGTGGTTGGTGTGGCCGTAGTAGTGCGAAATGATCGCACTGAGCGTGTCGCCGGACTTGACCGTGACCGTCACGCCCGACCCCCCCGTCCCCCCCGTTCCGGCCGGAGCGGCGACAGTCGACGTCGGCGTCGTCGAGGTGGTTGGCGGCGGGGTCGTGCCGGCCCCCAGGCTCGTCGTCGGGTTGGGTGTCGTCGTCGGCCCAGCGCTCGCGGCTGCGAGGCTCTGCTGCAGCTGGGCGATGGTGGTCTTGTCCTGGTCCACTTGCCGCTGCAGCGCCCTGGCATCGGTGGACGGGCCGCCGCCGGTCTGGTGCCCGATGAGGAACGCCAGGATCACGCCGCCGCTCAGCGCGGCGACGCGGCCCCAGAGCACACGGGGTCCGCGTGGGAAGGGGTCCTCTCGTTCGTAGGACGGTTCTATTTCGAAGGCTTCCACCCGGTCATCCATTGCACGGTGCGCCTTCTCCGCTCTCATGGGTCGCAAAAGCCTATCCGGAACGCGCGAAAAATTCATATCCGGACTCGCGGCCCTGCCGACCCGACCGGCGACGACGGGAATAATGCCCAGGAAGGCGCTGTTTTAGTCTCGGCAGGACAATGGAGCTCCCGAGAGGAGGAAGGGCGCCGGCCGCCCGATGACATCATGAATGGGATCACCGAGATCAACGACGACAACTTCGACGCCGAGGTTGCCGGATCCGACGCACCGGTGCTGCTGGACTTCTGGGCTGAGTGGTGCCACCCCTGCCACATGATCGCCCCCGAGGTCGAGGCGATCGCCGAGGCGGAGTCGACCCGGCTCAAGGTCGGCAAGCTGAATGTCGACAATAGTCCCAACACCGCGGGGCGGTATGGAGTCTTCTCGATCCCGACCCTGCTGCTGTTCGTGGATGGTGAGGAGAAGGCCCGGATGGTGGGAGTTCGTCGCCGGGAAGCGATCCTGGCGGAGATCCAGCCGTTCCTGGCAGCACCGGCCACGGCGTGAGGTTGACAACCGCATAGACCACAGCTCTTGGACCATCGGCCCGCCCCCGAGGCGGGTCGATGTGTCTCCGGGCACGATTCGGTGGCAACGGACAAAAGCTGACAAACGTGGTGGGAGGGGGAACGAGGTGAGAGTCGCGGCGGCCTCGCTGATGGCGGGTCTGCTGTTTCTCTTGGGGGCTCTCACGGGCTTCGGCAGCGCGCGGGTCGGACCCCGGGACGCCCCTCAGGCGATCATGCTCTCCGGCCTGAACGGCCCCCCGGCCGCCCCGCAGGCCCCCGCCGCACCGGCCGCGCCGACCGACCCGGCAGCCTCGCCCAGCCCGACCCCGGTCGTGGCCATCGGCCACAATGTCGTCAACCTTCCCCTCACCTCGAGCGGCACTCCCTACGTCAATGCCGTCCCACATTCAACGTCCGGGACGCCCTCGACCCCCAGCACGCCATCGAATGGCGCAGGGCCGATCGAGCTGCCGGGAACGATCGTCACCATGGGGCCGGTCAGCCCGGCAGTGACCACGGACATCTCACCCACGCCGACGTCGCCGAGCCCGACCCCAATAACAACGCCAAGCCCCACCCCGACCCCAACACCCACAAGCCCCATCCCGACGCCCACCCCAACGCCCACGCCCACGCCCTCCCCGTCGCCCACCGGGGGCCTCCTGCGGAGGATTCTCGGCGCCTACTGACGTCGCAGGCCGCGGGCCTCGTACGGTAGGCTTCCGCCGGTACGAAGCGCCGAGCTGGCCGGAGGGCACGAGCGGTGGCCGCTGAGGAAACCAAGTTCCTTCTTCCTGAGAACCGGATCCCCACCGCCTGGTTCAACGTCGTTCCGTCGATGCCGACGCCGCCCTCGCCGCCGCTGCATCCCGGCACCATGCAACCCGTCGGCCCCGACGACCTGGCCCCGCTCTTCCCCATGGCCCTCATCGGCCAGGAGGTCACCACCGAGGAGTGGGTCGACATCCCCGGCCCCGTCCTCGACGCCTACCGCCTCTACCGGCCGAGCCCGCTGCACCGGGCCCGGAGGCTCGAGGAGCACCTCGGCACCCCGGCCCGGATCTACTACAAGTACGAGGGAGTCTCGCCCGCGGGATCGCACAAGCCCAACACGGCTATCGCGCAGGCCTACTACAACAAGGCTGAGGGCGTTCGCCGCCTCGCCACCGAGACCGGCGCCGGCCAGTGGGGGAGCGCCCTCGCCATGGCAAGCTCGTTCTTCGGCCTCGAATGCCAGGTCTACATGGTCGCCTCGTCCTACCGCCAGAAGCCGGGCCGCCGGGTCATGATGCAGACGTGGGGGGCGCAGGTCGTCTCGTCGCCCTCCACCCGGACCGACGCCGGCCGCAGGATCCTGGCCGGTTCCCCCGACTCCCCGGGCTCGCTCGGCATCGCTATCTCCGAGGCGGTCGAGGACGCGGCCAAGCGGGACGACACCAAGTACGCCCTCGGCAGCGTCCTCAACCACGTGCTGCTGCACCAGACCGTCATCGGCCTGGAGGCCAAGGAGCAGATGGCGATGGCCGGCGACGAGCCCGACCTCGTGATCGGCTGCGTCGGCGGCGGCTCGAACTACGCGGGCCTGGCATTCCCCTTCATCCCGGACAAGACCCGAGGTGGCCGGGACATCCGGTTCCTCGCCGTCGAACCGACCGCGTGCCCGACCCTCACCAAGGGGACCTTCGAGTACGACTTCGGCGACACCGCCGAGACGACGCCCCTCATCGAGATGTTCACCCTCGGCCACGCCTTCATCCCCCCGCCGATCCATGCCGGCGGCCTCCGCTACCACGGCGACGCCCCGGCACTCTGCCGCCTCGTCAAGGACGGGGTCATCGAGGCCCTCGCCTATCCCCAGAGCAAGGTCTTCGAGGCAGCCGTCGAGTTCGCCCGGGTCGAAGGCATCATCCCGGCCCCCGAATCGGCGCACGCCGTCAGGGCGGCCATGGACGAGGCACGGGCCTGCAAGGAGAGCGGCGATGCCAAGGCGATTCTCTTCGGCCTCTCGGGCCACGGCCTGCTCGACCTGACCGCCTACGAGGACTTCCTCGGCGGCAACCTCATCGACGGCTGAGGCCGCCACGGCCGGCCTCCGCATCACCCCTGCCGGCGAAGGCCGTTTCCGTGTCAGCGTGA
>DASPZW010000536.1:0-2879 GCA_035636055.1 Actinomycetota bacterium | reverse complement strand
CGTCGCTTAACGAACCATGCCCAAGCGCTCTGACATCCACAAAATCCTGATCATCGGCTCGGGCCCGATCATCATCGGCCAGGCCTGCGAGTTCGACTATTCCGGCACGCAGGCCTGCAAGGTGCTGAAAGAGGAGGGCCTGCGCGTCGTGCTCGTCAACTCCAACCCGGCGACGATCATGACCGACCCGGAGCTGACCGACTCGACCTACGTCGAGCCGATCACGCCGGAGATCATTGAGAAGGTCATCGCCAAGGAGCGGCCGGATGCCTGCCTCCCGACGCTCGGCGGGCAGACCGCGCTGAACGCCGCGATCGGGCTGGAGGAGGCGGGGGTCTTCGAGGCCTACGGGGTGGAGCTGATCGGGGCGAACAGCCAGGCGATCCGCACCGCCGAGGACCGCCGCCTCTTCCGGGCCGCGATGGAGGAGATCGGCCTCGACCTGCCGCGGTCGGGCTTCGCCTACTCGCCGGCCGAGGCGAGGAAGGTCCTCGCCGGCATCGGCCTGCCCGCGGTCGTGCGGGCATCCTTCACCCTCGGCGGCGGGGGATCGGGGATTGCACGGACCCCGGAGGACTTCGAGTACATCGTGGCCGAGGGGTTGGCGGCATCGCCGATCTCCGAGGTGCTCATCGAGGAGTCGGTCGAGGGCTGGAAGGAGTACGAGCTCGAGGTGATGCGCGACCGCCGGGACAACTACGTGGTCGTCTGCTCCATCGAGAACGTCGACCCCATGGGGGTGCACACGGGCGACTCGATCACCGTGGCGCCGTCGCAGACCCTGAGCGACGCCGAGTACCAGATCATGCGCAACGCCGGGGCCGCCGTCATCCGGCGCATCGGCGTCGAGACCGGCGGCTCGAACATCCAGTTCGCCATCGATCCCGCGACGGGGCGCATGGTGGTGATCGAGATGAACCCGCGGGTCTCCCGGTCCTCGGCGCTCGCCTCGAAGGCGACGGGCTTTCCCATCGCCAAGATCGCCGCCAAGCTGGCCATCGGCTACACACTCGACGAGATCCCCAACGACATCACGCTGAAGACCCCGGCCTGCTTCGAGCCCTCCATCGACTACGTCGTCGTCAAGGTTCCCCGATGGGCCTTCGAGAAGTTCCCCGACGCAGATCCGACCCTCGGGACCCAGATGAAGTCGGTGGGGGAGTCGATGGCCATCGGCCGGACGTTCCCCGAGGCCCTGCAGAAGGCGTTGCGGTCGCTGGAGACCGGCCTCGGCGGCCTCGGGCGGGACCGGACGAGGGGGCGCATCGACGACCTGTCCGCCGAGGAGGTCCTTGCGGCCGCCGCCCGGCCCACCGAGAACCGGCTCCTCCTTTTGGAACGGGCGGTACGAATTGGGGTGGGAGTCGAGGAGCTGCACGCCGCCACGGGCATCGACCCCTGGTTCCTCGCGCAGATCGAGGCCATGGGCCGCCTCGGGGACGAGATCGCGGCCAGCGGGGGCGCCGACCGCCGCCTGCTGCGGACTGCCAAGCGGGCCGGCTACTCCGACGCCCAGATCGGCTACCTCTCCGGCGAGACCGAGGCCGGGGTGCGGGCCCGCCGCCTCGCCCTCGGACTGGCGCCGACCTTCAAGACGGTGGACACCTGCGCGGCGGAGTTCGAGGCCCTCACCCCGTACTACTACTCGACGTGGGAGGACGAGGACGAGGCACTGTCGTCCGACCGCCCCTCGGTGGTCATCCTGGGCTCGGGGCCCAACCGGATCGGCCAGGGCATCGAGTTCGACTACTCGTGCGTGCATGCGGCCCAGGAGATCCAGGCCGCCGGCTACGACGCCGTGATGATCAACTGCAATCCCGAGACCGTCTCGACCGACTACGACACCTCGACACGGCTGTACTTCGAGCCGCTCACGTTCGAGGACGTGATGGCCGTGCTCGACCGGGAGCAGCCGATGGGGGTCATCCTGACGCTCGGCGGGCAGACCCCGTTGAAGCTTGCGGTGGCCCTGGCGGAGGCCGGCGTCCCCGTGCTCGGCACCCTCCCGGACGCCATCGACCGGGCCGAGGACCGCGGCCGCTTCACGGCGTTGCTGTCCGAGCTGGGGATCGACCAGGCCCCCGGCGGGATCGCCTCGTCGCTCGAGGAGGCCCGGGAGGTGGTCGCCCGCATCGGCTACCCCGCCCTGGTCCGGCCCTCCTATGTCCTCGGGGGCCGGGCGATGGAGATCGTCTATTCGGACGGGGGGCTGGAGCGCTACATCGCCACTGCCGTCGAGGTCTCGCCCGCCCATCCCGTGCTGATCGACCGCTTCCTGGAGGATGCCCTCGAGGTGGACGTCGACGCCGTGTGCGACGGGACCGATGTCTACATCGGCGGCGTCCTCGAGCACATCGAGGAGGCGGGGGTGCACTCGGGCGACTCCGCCTGCGTGCTGCCGCCCCACTCGCTGGATGCCGTGACCATGCAGACCATCGTCACGGCCATGGAGTGCCTGTCGCTCGCCCTCGGCGTGCGGGGCCTCATCAACGCCCAGTTCGCGGTCAAGGACGGCACCGTCTACTGCCTCGAGGTCAACCCCCGTGCCTCCCGGACCGTCCCGTTCGTGGGCAAGGCCACGGGCGTCCCGCTGGCGAAGGTGGCGGTGCGGGTCATGCTCGGCGAGCCCCTCGCCTCCATCGACCGCCTCCCGCCCCGCCCGGCGACCGGCCCCTGGTGGGGCCACGACCTCATGCACCATGTGGCAGTGAAGGAGGCGGTGCTGCCCTTCGGCCGGTTCCCCGGCGTCGACATGATCCTCGGCCCGGAGATGCGCTCGACGGGGGAGGTCATGGGGATCGACAAGGAGCTGGGCCTCGCCTTCGCCAAGTCCCAGGCCGCCGGCTACGACGCCGTGATGATCAACTGCAATCCCGAGA
>DASPZW010000535.1:0-2065 GCA_035636055.1 Actinomycetota bacterium | reverse complement strand
CCATTGAACATCCTTGACCTCCTCGCCCGGCGAAAGTCTGATGACCCGGTGAGCCTGGACACCGGGACCCCCCACCCAGAGCTCGTTGGCGGAGGCAACCGCCAGCATCTTGGAGTCGGGCGACCAGGTGAACCTGCCCGGCGGCAGCCCTGTGAGCCGGTTTGGGCCGTCGGTCCCGAGGGGCCGTACCCAGAGCTGCGATCCGCCCTCATCCGGCACGCCCCACGCGAGCCACCGGCCGTCGGCCGACCACGTGGCCCCGTCAGGAAGCGCCTCGAGCGTTTGGCGTTGTCCGTCGATGAGGTAGGTCTTGGCCTGGTACGCGAACGCGAGCCGCCCCTGACCTGCGAAGGCAGCCGGGTCGGCCACAAGCCCCGGGGGGAGGCTGGCGAGCGTGGGCGACGCGGGGGCAGCCGGGGCGGTGGTGGAGGGCGGAGGCGAGCCCGCACCGGCCCCGGGCCGCTGGCGTGGGGCCTGCGTGCAACCGGCGGCGAGCACGACCAGGACCAGCCCCGGCACCCATCCGGCCGCAGTCATCCGCCGGGTGCCGTCCCGGGCGTGCGGACGCCGGCCGGATCCCCGGGTGAAGCACGTCGTCCTTGCGATCCGTGGCTCAATCATCCTCGTCTCCCCCTGGCAGAACCGCGAAGACTCGTTGCAACGCTGGGTGTTCGGGCCGCTCGTCGGCAGGCCCTGAGCTCGACCTGCCACCCCCTTGCGGGGGTATGGGTCCGCGGAAGGCAATGCCTGCGATGTGACCCTCCCAAGGCCGATCGCCGGGGAAGGCGGGTGGCTCCTCGTGCCAGGCGACAGCCTCGAGCTGGGTGACCCGGACACCGCCACATTGCCCCCACCCGTTGTTGCGGAGCCGGATGGATTCCAGCCTGACGGCGAGCTCCTCGCCGGAGCGAGACTCGGGTGGCGCCACGGCCACCGGCGGCGAGGCGGCGGCAGTCTCCGCCGCGCCGAGGTCTGCAGAGAGTTGAGCGGCCGACGCGGCCCCCTGGCCCAGGCAGCGCAACGCGAACAGAGCTGGCCGATCGGTGGCCGGGAAGAGGCCCGGCCTCCACAGCTCGAGTATCCCGTCCACGGCGTCGGTTCGTGACGCCAGATCGCTCTGAACGACAAGCACATGGCGAAGAAGCCCGGTCGGGAGTCCCGCAGGGACCGCCGCCGCCTCGCCCGGGTTGAGCGCGTGCAGCGCATCGATGGTCGCCTGGCTGCGGCGGATCTGGTCGCTGCCGATTCCGCCGTTGACGAGGGTCGCTGCCTGCCTCAACCTCCCGTCGACCTGCTTGGCTGCCGCGAAGAACGCCGCCAGGGTGGTGGATGCACCGAGTGAGGTTGACGCAGCAGCCGCCGGGGACGGGAAGGACGCGGGCGATCTGCCCGGGGGACTCCCTGCCGGCGCGGATGCGTGCAGGCCGGGGCTGGCGCAGCCCGCCATCACGACCACGAGAACGAGCAATGGAACCCGACTCCGCCGGTGCGAGGGAGCCTGCCCATGGTTCCGGCCTCTAATCGACTGAACTTCTGAACCATCATCACATGATCCTCTCGGATGAAGATCCTGGGGTCGACGGCACGTAGGTTAATCCTCTTAGTTCGCAGGTCGGTCACCGATTCGTAACAGTTCCGCGACACACGGGCCAACCGGGGAGCGGGCCTGGGCCTGTCGCGCGCCCCGCCGCCACAGCCCGCCCGGTCGCTTCACCGCCAGTCGAAACTGACGAGCCTGGTCCCGTTCCTGCGGGTCACTCGATACGTTGGGTAGCCCGCCCGGTTGCCGAGACTGACCCCGGTACAGGAAAGCGAGCCCACGGGGAGGGGTTCGGGTCCCGGGACGTCCCCGTTGCTCAGGATTGCCCGGTCGTAGCCTTCGACGACGTCGATCGCGAGGCCACACGTCTCGGGCCGTGAGCTGGGGCTGGCCGCATGACGTGAGGACGTGCGCTGCGACATGGCCCGGTCCCCGGGAGTTGGCCGGGTGGGCGAGGTCGATCACCAGCCTCGGCGGGTTGGCGAGGGAGAAGACCCGGAAGCCGACCCGCCCGCTCGGCCCGAG
>DASPZW010000534.1:0-6032 GCA_035636055.1 Actinomycetota bacterium | reverse complement strand
TCGTTGTAGTACGCGGCGATGTGTGCCCGCCGCTCCAGCCGGTCGGGGAGCCCCGGCAGCCGATAGAGCTGGAACGCAGCGAGGACCTCGTCGAAGCGGCTGTTGTAGCCGACGCGGTGGTGGAGGAAGCGGTTCGTGCCGTCCTGGCCGTGGTTTCGCAACATCCTCACGATACGGCCGATATCGGGGTCGTCGGTCACGACGACGCCGCCCTCGCCTGCGGTACCGAATGTCTTCACCTGGACGAAGGAGAACACACCGGCCTCACCCCAGCGCCCGGCGGGTCGACCGTCGAGCAGGGCGCCCTGCGCGACCGCCGAGTCCTCGACCAGGTGGACGTGGCGTCGTGCGGCGATCTCGCGCATCCGGGGCATGTCGGCCATGACCGAGAACATGTGGGCGGGCATGATGGCGCTGGTCCGGTCGGTGACGAGGGCCTCCATCTCGGCGGCGTCGGCCACCATCGTGAGCGCGTCGATGTCGGCGAAGACCGGCGTGGCCCCCAGGTTCACGACGCTGCTGGCCAGCGGTGCGCACCCGAAGGCAGGCACGACGACCTCGTCGCCGGGCCCGACCTCCAGCGCGCTGAGTACCAGGGTGAGCGCCGACGTGCCGCTTCCGCAGGCGATCACATCCCTTGCGCCGAGCGAGGTGGCCAGCGCCTCTTCGAACCTGGCGGTGCAGTCACCGAGGATGAACCTTTGTTGTGGCCCGCAGCCAACCCGGTGCACGATCTCCACCAGGGTGTCCCGGTCGGCCTGGAACAGGTCTGGCGGGAAGAACGGGATCACGCGCCGCCCCCTGCGAAGAACCTCCGGACCGCGTCGCAGACGCGGTCGACTCCGTCGATCGACAGGTCTGGGTACAGAGGAAGGGCGAGCGTGCGCGTACATGCCAGCTCGGCGTGGGGGAAGTCTCCTCGCCGGTACCCCAGGTCCGCAAAGCACGGCTGCAGGTGCAGTGGGGTCGGGTAGTAGATCTCGGTCCCCACGGCTCCACGGGCCAAGTGCCGGGCGAGCTCGTCCCGGCGCTCGACCTCGACCACGTAGACGTAGAAGACGGGGTTCGTCTCGGCCCGCCGGGGTGCGATCGTGGGAAGGGCAACGACGCCGGGGATCCCCCCCAACCGCTCGCTGTAGGCATCGGCAAGCTCGTGGCGACGGCGGATGTCGCTCTCCAGGCAGGACAGTTTCGCCAGCAGCACGGCGGCTTGGATGTCGTCCATCTTGGAGTTGACCCCGGAGACCGCCGTCGGGGTGGAGATGCGGGTGAAGTCGTCGAGCGTGGGCCCGAAGCGACCGTGATGGCGGAGTGCCGCGGCCATCTCGGCGACCTCAGGGTCGTTGGTGAGGACCGCGCCGGCGTCGCCAATGGCGCCGAGCGTCTTCGTGGGAAAGAAGGAGAGTACGCCGCCGGCCCCAAGAAGGCCGGCGTGGATGCCGTTCCAGCGCATCCCGACCGCCTCGGCACTGTCCTCCACAATCCTCAACCCGTGCCGGTCTGCGAGTTCGAGGATTGCCTCCATGTCGGCCATCTGGCAGAAGAGGTGGACGGGCATGACCATCGAGGTGCGGGACGTCACGGCGTCGCAGACCGACTGCGGGTCGACGGCATAGGTCACGGGGTCGATGTCGGCGAAGACCGGCCGGCCGCGGGCCAGGACCACGGAGGACGCCGACGCGACGAAGCTGAAGGCGGGGACCACCACCTCGTCGCCCGGCTGGAGGCCGCAGGCCCGCAGCAGCAGGATGAGGGCGTCGGTGCCCGAGTTCACCCCGATGACGTACCGGCCGCCGGTCCAGCGGGCAAGCGCGGCCTCGAGCTCGGCCACCTTGGCCCCGTGGGAGTACTTGCCCCGGTCCATCACCTCGTTCAGGTGGGCGTGGATGCGCGGCCACAGCGCCTCGAACGTCGGCGCCTGGTCGAAGAAGGGGACTGCCTCCGCGGCAGCGGCGCCCGGCAACGGGGCCGGCACGGCCGGCTCGAAGCGAATCTGCGCCTCGGGCTCCAAGCCGAGGTCGAGGCCGCTGCGGGGCGCATCCGTCCCGATGACGATGTTGTAGTGGTTGGGGAAGTGACAGGCGTCGAAGCCGAGGACCCTGCCGACGATGCGATCGTCGATGCGGACCTGGTCGCCGCGGTCGATGACGCCGGCGCTGAAGATCTCTGCGAACCCGAGGAAGCCAACGCGATCGACCCGTGTCCCACCGGCGGACTCGGTGTGGTCGGTCGTGACGAGCTCGTGGATCTCGCCTTGGCGCACGCACCGGCTTGCATAGGGTTCGAGGACCATGCCGCGATCACCCCGGCGGTGGACGAGCACCTTCACCAGCGTGCCGGTGACCGCCCGCTTCGGCCCGTCCTCATGCATCGGCAGATTCCCGTTCCCATTGTTCGGCGGACGGCGATCGGCCCTGCCGCCCCGCCTCGTAGGCGGCCTCGACGAGCCGCAAGGCCGGGAGCCCACCGTCCGCCCGGGGCTGGCGGGACGACAGCGAGGCAGCGAAGTCGTCGAGGACGCCCACGTATTCGTGCCAGAGCGATGCCTTGAATCCCCGGTGCCCCGCAAGCAGGTCTGCGGTGTGGACGCTGCCATCTGCGAGGCGGACCTCGACCTCCTTGCATTCACCGTCATAGGACCAGTCGAGCTCGATCCTTGCTGCCGCCCCCGCCTCGCTGCGGAGGGTGATCAGGGCGTGCCGGTCCACCCCCTGGGCGTCTCGGTCGATGAGGGCGCCGGTGACCTGCAGCTCCCCGAGGAACAGCCTGGCGAGGTCGAAGGCGTTCGGGCCGTTGTCCGCGACGCAGCCACCGCCACAGCGCTCCGGGTCGAGGTACCAGGGGTCGGATCCGACGTGATCCTCGATGCGCTCCCGGTACCGCACGGTCACCAACTCCGGCGGGCGATAAGGCGAGCGATACGAGGCCAGGCCCTCCGCCAGTCCCACCACGGCGGCGTTGTAGCGCCGGTGGAACGCGGTGAAGAGGGGGATACCACGCGTCCTGGCGACGTGATCGAGCGCCACCCCGTCGGCCCCCCGCGTCGCCAGCGGCTTCTCCACGCAGACGGGCAGGCCGGCCTCCAAGACGTCGCGGCTCACCGCGGCATGCAGGTGGTTGGGGACCGCCACGACGGCTGCGTCGAGGTTGCAGCGCCCCAGCATCTCCCGGTGATCGCAGTGACACGCCGCCTGCCCGCGAAAGGAGGCACGCGCGGTCGCTCTCACGTCGCACACGGCCCCGAGCCTCATCGATGGAACATACTCGAGGGCTGCGAGGTAAAAGCGCGAGATGGCGCCGAGCCCGATGATCCCGAGGCGCACCGGGGGCATCACCGGGGGCATCACCGGGCACCGACGGCCGGGGGGAGTGTCAGCGCCAGCCTGGAGGCGACGGCGCCCAAGTCCTCGTACACCGCGCCGGTCAGCGGGACCCCGTCACGTCGGTGCTTCTCAGCTCGCGTGGCCTCGTGCCAGCCCGGATAGCGGACGGGAGCGCCGTCGTGCCTCGGGGGGCAGGCGAGCACCGTGGCGAACAGGCTCCCGGCCTCTCGGTGATAGTCGCCGCCGGGGCGCAGCGCATCCGGCGCGATCGCGGCGACGAAGAATCCGATGTCGTCGTCGCGCCCGCATGGCCTCCCGTCGCCGGCCAGCGCCTCGGGGGCTGCTCCGAGCCCGGCTCCGGAGACCAGGGCGGCGAGGACCTCGACCGCCAGGCCGAGGCCGAAACCCTTGTACCCCGCCGCCCCCGCGCCCCCGCCGAGCCACAGGAGATGGGCGTCGCCCCGGTCGAACCCCCCCGGGTCGGTGACGGCGTTCCCATCGTCGTCTTCCAGCCAGCCCTCCGGCACCTCCAGCCCGGCGCGCGCGGCCGCCCGGACACGGCTGGTCGGCACCGATGTCGTGCTCATGTCCAGGACGAACGGCGGGTGCTCCCCGGCCGGTGCGGCGATGCTGAGCGGGTTGGTGCCAAGCATCGCGAGCCTCCCGCCCGGCGGCGGGACGATGCGCTGGCGGCCGCAGTTCGACGCCACGATGCCCACCATGCCCCGGCGAACGGCTTGGAGGGCATGGTGGCCGGCGCAGCCGAAGTGGGTACCGGACCGCACCGAAACCATCGCGATGCCGCAGGCGGCGGCGCGCTCCGCCGCCAGGTTCATGGCCTCGCTCGCTGCCCACAACCCAAGCGCACGTCGTGCGTCGAGCAAGACGGCTGCGCCGCGGTCGGCGACGACCTGCGGCTCGGCGCCCGGGTCGGCCCTGCCCTCCTCGAGGAGTGCCAGGTGCAGCCTGCGGAGACTGGCGACACCGTGGGAGCTGTGACCGCTGAGATCGCCGTAGCACAATGCCTCGGCCGCCACCCCGGCGCGCGCCGCTGGCAGCCCGTAGGCGCCGAACGCCTGCGCGACGAACGCGACCAGGGCTTCGTACTCGACGAGCACGGCCGTCGATGTCCCGGGCGATGCGGTCGGTGTCATGGTCGCCCGTCCCGTCGCTCTGCCCGGGCGCGGGCAAAGCCCACGAGCAGGCGTGCGATCGCGGAAGCGAAGTCCTCCAGCTCGCCGATGTCGGCGAACTCCTCAGGGGCGTGGGCATGGTTGAGGGCCAGATCGCCCGGCCCCAGGACGGCGGTGAAGCTGCCGGGCACATCGTGCATCCAGATGGCGTCGCACGCGAACGCCGGCTCATCGTCGCGCCAGCGGCCGATCCCGGCGCCCCCCTCCACCAGCGCCTCGCACCCGGGATCGGTGCTCGCAAGGGTGGGCAGCCCGTGCTTCAACCATTCGAGCCGGGTCACCGACGCGGCGTCGGAGAAGCACCGTGCGAAGCGGGCGAGGCCGTCGCCGAGCCGCTCCTCGAGCGCGAGCTCCAGGCGCCGCCCCTCGTCCTGGGAGGGGTAGGCGATGTTGACGAGCAGCTCGCCGGTGCCGTACACGCGGTTGTGGAGCGCGCCGGTGTGGATACCCCCGATGCAGACGCTCCCGCCGGCGGGCGGCGAGAGGGACCGAGCCAAGTGCTGTGCAAGGAAGCCGAGCAGCACGGTGGCGTTGTGCCCACGATCCGGCCGGTCGTCGATGGCATCCCGGCCTTCGACGCGCACGAGCGCGGTCGCTGCCGCGGAGGCACGCGGGAGGTACCGCAATCCGGTGGGCTCGCAGAAGATGTTGAGTCGGCCGACGAACCCCCGGCGTACGAGTGGCCGGGTGCCGATGGTCCTCATCGCGCCGCCTTCCTCGCCGGCTACCGGCTGGATCAGCACGCTCGAGCCGTCTGCGATTCCGGGCTCGGCCTCGGCGGCCGTACGGATGCCGGCGAGCAGCGCAACCGCCGGGCCCTTGGCATCGATGGCGCCGCGTCCGAGGAAGCGCCCGCCGTCGATGGATGGGGATGCCCCACCGGCGACGGTGTCGAGGTGGACGTTGAACATGACCTCTCCTGGCGGCGCCTCGTCGCGCCGTGCGGAGCACCAGGCTCGGCTCCTGACCGCGCGGCGCACGGGCAGCGGAAGGGCGTCACCCTCAACCTCCTCCGGTGCTGGCGCCGCGAGACGCCCACGCGGCGAGCCACCTCCCCTGGAGGGAGCCCCGCAACGTGCCAGAGCATCAGGATCGTCCGATCGCGATCCTCCAGGCACCGAAGCCGGCGCCCCAGCTCCGTGCGTTCGTCGAGCTCGTCGATGAAGCCCGGGTGGAAGATCTCGGTGGGACGCCCACGACGTGGAAACGCCCCTATCTGCAGCAGCGACGTGGTGGCCGGCTGATACAAATGTCGCAACCTCTCCAGGCAACATCGTACCTGCGCCGGTGACTCCAACATCCCATCCATCCAGGCTGCACTCTAGGGCTGCCACGAGTGACACGATAGGTAGGAAATTCCCTATATATATATAGGTGCTTTTTGTTCCTCGATCAGGGACCACACCGGCATTCGCCTGGTTTGCGCCTGACTTCGTGATAGAGAATCCGCCGGTTTTCAACCCAACCCTGAGAGGCTCTTGGTTTGCGCCTGACTTCGTGATAGAGAATCCGCCGG
>DASPZW010000533.1:0-9773 GCA_035636055.1 Actinomycetota bacterium | reverse complement strand
CCCGGCGATCGGGTTGCTGGGCGGAGGCGTGACGCCAGGGCCGGACACCCTGCGGGGGGCCGGCGTGGGCGAGGGTGTGGTCATCGTGGTCGCGACTCCGGGGGAGGCGGTGGCCGTCACCGTGGCGGTCGGGCTGAAGTCCGCCAGCGGCGTCCCGGCGATCGACGGCCCGCCGGGCGGCAGTGTTGCCGGGCTGGCCCCCACGGCCGGCTGGACGGGACCGCCGCTGGTGGTTCCGGCATGCGACAGCCCGCTGTAGGCAGCGAGCGCGATCGCGATGAACAGGAGCATGATGCTGACGATCCAGGCCTTTTTGTACGACCTTGCCTGACCTGTGTCCTGCACGACCGTGCTCCTATCTGATCGTCAATTGTCAGGGTAAATGAGGCACCGGGCATGCATGCACCCCAGCCCGGGATATCCCGGGCTGGGGTGTGCAGAGCCTCCGAGCGAGCTGCCCGGCGGCGCTCCAGCCTGCTAGTGGTCGCAGGATGCGAGGTTGAGCCCGACCAGGCCGTTGTCCGTCTCCAGGCCGTGGCCGAGACCGACAATGCCGTTGTCGCCGGCAACGCTGAGGAGCTCGTCCTCCGAACCGCTGAAGCCCAGCAGGTGGCTCGTGTCGAGGTCACCCGCGAGGTTGACACCGACGACGCCGGCATCCCCACCGACGCTGACGATCTCGTCCTCCGCGCAGCCGTTGCCGCCGAGCAGGGTCCTCAGGCCGAGCGTGTGGCCGAGCAGCCCGTCGCCGCTGGCGAACGCGCTTGTTGCGGGGATGACCAGGGCCATGCCCCCGACGAGGGCGCCCACCATGAACGTGCGTACCTTCACATTTCCTCCTTCTTTGCCGTTAGCGACTAGGCAATAGTACTCGCATTAACCCCAATATTGGGGACTCTGAATGAACCCTAACCGGCACACCATGTTCTTCCCAAATAGGATCACATTTATGAAGGAATGTTCATCCGCACGACGGCTGTGGCGGATCTGCCTCGATCGCTTCCCCGCGGTGGGCAGGTTTCAGAGCGACGGCTCCCGGGTACCGCCTGAGGCATGTTGAGTACAGAGCGCAGCCAACCCATCCTGAGACTGGTGCCCGAGACGCCGGAGGACGACTGGGGGTCCCAGCCCTCGCCGGCTCCGGAGGTCCTGGTCGAGATGGAGGAGAAGATCCGGGAGTGGCTCGGCAGTGAGCACCTCCACGGGTGCTCCGGCTTGCGCGCTGCCTTCTTCGATGTGCTGGAGGTCCTCAACGAGTTCCTGGGGCCCTACCTCCACGATGCATCCGAAGGCGTCCGGGAGTTTCTCCGGATGGTGGCCGACGCCCAGCCGCCCGCCCCCCAGCCACTGCACCTGGTCCCCGACCAGCCGGAGGGCAACGGCGCCCACCCCGACGTGGTGCCGGAGGAGGTGTCCTGGGGCGCCGGGGAGTTCCTTCGCCTCGCGGAGATCGCCGCCAAGGTCACCCCCCTGCAGCCCCGCCACTCCTGAGAGCCCGGAAGCCGCCGCCTCCGGCCCGCCCCAGCCTCCATTGCGGGGCGCCGTGGCCGGCACAGCCGTTGCAGGCACAATGGGCCTGACTGCCATCCGAGGAGGCACGCGATGAACGATGACCAAGCCCGTGAGCTGCTCCGCGCGGAGCGCGCCCGGGTCGAGGACCTGCTTGGGCGCTCCGATCCCTCCCTGCGGGCCGACCTGGAGGCGGCCAACGAGCCGGGTGACTGGGCCGACCCGGCCGTCGCCCTCACCGCCGAGGGTGTCGACCAGGCCGTCCTGGACAGCCTGCGCGACCGGATGGCCGCCATCGAACGGGCCGAGCGTCGCCTCGAGGAGGGGACGTACGGGAAGTCGATCCGCAGCGGCGCCCCCATTCCCGACGAGCGCCTCGAGGCCGACCCCGCCGCCGAGCTCACCGTCGACGAGGCTTCCCAGAGCTGACCATCGGGGCTAAACCGGCGGGGCTGAACGGTGCGCTCCTCCGCCCCCTCAGCGGCCAGGGCTATCCTCGTTGCGGGGCTGATTTCTCGGCGCGAATCACATGAGGAGGACCGATGTCAACACCTGCCATGCCCTACGAGCACCTCGGAGAGGCGCTCGCCACCGACTACTTCATGGTCCGCGAGCAGTTCACGGACGAGCAGTGGGACATGTTCATCCGCACCCGCCGCTTCGTCGACCGTGAGGTGCTGCCCGCCATCAACGACTACTGGGAGCGGGCCGACTTTCCCTGGCCGCTCGCACGCCGCCTGGCCGAACTCGGCATCGTCGGCGACGACATCAAGGGCTACGGCTGCCCGGGCATGAGCCCGCTGGCGGTCGGCCTCGTCCACATGGAACTGCACCGGGGCGATGGGAGCCTGGCCACGTTCCTCGGCGTCCAATCCGGCCTCGCCATGAAGACCATCCACATGCTCGGCTCCGAGGAGCAGCGGCAGCGCTGGCTGCCGCCCATGGCGCGCCTGGAGAAGATCGGGGCCTTCGCCCTCACCGAGCCGGCCCATGGCTCGGATTCGATAGCGCTGGAGACCAGCGCCCGGCCGGACGGCGAGGGCGGCTGGATCATCGATGGCACCAAGCGCTGGATCGGC
Organism: Actinomycetota bacterium; assembly: GCA_035636055.1. GTDB lineage: Bacteria > Actinomycetota > CADDZG01 > JAHWKV01 > JAOPZY01 > JAOPZY01. Next base: position 7,185 of record DASPZW010000533.1, on the reverse strand, counting down.
AACGGGACCATCGCGGACGTCGTCATCGTCTGGGCCCGCTCGGTCGAGGACGGCAAGGTCAAGGGCTTCCTCGTCGAGACGCCGACGCCGGGCTACCACGCCGAGGTCATCAAGGGCAAGGGCGTGGCTCGGGCCGTGTGGCAGGCAGACATCACTCTCGACGACGTCCGGGTGCCGGAGGCGAACCGCCTGCCGGGTGCCAACACCTTCAAGGACACGGGGCGGGTGCTGGTGACGACCCGGGCCGGGGTTGCGTGGGCGGCGCTCGGGCATGCCGTCGCCGCCTACGACACCGCCCTCACCTACGCCAAACAGCGCACGCAGTTCATGCGGCCGCTCGTCGGGTTCCAGATCGTGCAGGACCGCCTGGTGCGGATGCTGGCCGAGGTGACCGCGATGCAGCTGTACTGCATGCAGATCGCGCGCCTCGCCGAGGCCGGCCGGGTGACCGACGGCATCGCCGGGCTGGCCAAGCTCAACAACACCCGGAAGGCCCGCCAGGTGATCGCCGAGGCCCGGGACCTGCTCGGTGGCAACGGCATCCTGCTCGAGAACCACGTCATCCGGCACATGACCGACATCGAGATGCTGCACACCTACGAGGGGACCGAGACCATCCAGACCCTGATCGTGGGCCGGGACATCACCGGGGTGGGCGCCTTCGCGTGAGCGGGCCGTAAAGTGGCGGAGGTATGGTAAAAAAGGGCTGTTATACGTACCAAGACTTCCACACCTTTTCAGCATCGTCCCTGGACCTGGACACCCGGGGCCCAGGACCGGCTCGCCCTCCGGCCCTAGTCCGGGCGTGACGATCCGGGACGTCATCGCCGCATCCATCGCCGGGGCGGTCCGGACCCTCGTCGAGCACGATCCGGGAGTGCGACTCGGCGGGGATGCCGAGCATGTGGGCCTGGTGAGGGTGGCGGGGAAGAAGCGGCGAGGCTGGCTGAAGTTCCTTCCGTCCGCCGCGTAGGCCCCCTCGGCTGACCGGCCCCGGCGCCGCCACGTTTGCGGACGCAGGCAGCATGGGAATACCTGGCGGACGAACATGCCGGCGGAGCGAAGAGGGGGACTCGTGTCCGTTACCGAAGGCCGTAGGCCGGCCGCGCACCGCTCGAGGGTCGATGTCACCCGCTCGGCAAGCGGCCCCGTGTGGCGGAGGTACCTCCGGGCCCTCGGGCCCGGCCTGGTCACCGGGGCGTCCGACGACGATCCATCGGGGATCGCAACCTACTCGCAGGCCGGCGCGAAGTTCGGGTTCGGGCTCCTCTGGGTCGCCTTCCTCACCTTGCCGCTCATGGCTGCGGTGCAGGAGATCTGCGACCGCACCGCGCTTGCCACCGCCAAGAGCCTGGGAGAGCTGGCGGCGGAGCGCTTCGCCAAGCGTGCCCGGATCGTCATCGCGGTGCTGCTGGTCGCCCTCATCGGGGCCAACGCCCTCAACATCGCCGCCGACCTCGCCGCCGTCGGGGAGGGCATGCACCTGCTGCATGCCGGGCCTTCCTGGCTGTGGGCGCTCGCCTTAGGAGGCGGCATCACCGCCCTCGTGATGAGCGGCTCCTTCCACAGCATCGCCCGGGTCTTCAAGATCCTCTGCCTGGCTCTGTTGACCTACCTCGGGGTCCTCTTCGTCGTGAAGGTCGACTGGGCCTCCGTGGCCCTTCACGCGATCGTGCCCCACGTCACGTTCTCCGTCGATTACCTGACCCTTCTGGTGGCCGTGCTGGGAACGACCATCAGTCCCTACCTCTTCTTCTGGCAGTCCGCGCACCGCATCGAGGAGTTGCGGGACGAGCCTGAGGGGGGCGACGATGCCATGGCCCTCGACCGGCGGTCGAAGCCGGACGAGCAGCAGAAGGTCCGCACCAGCCGGGCGGATGTCTTCGCGGGCATGGCGTTCTCGAACGTGGTGATGTTCGCCATCATCGTCGCGACGGCGGTGACGCTCGGGAGCCACGGCACCCACGACGTCGCCTCGGCCGCCGAAGCGGCCCGGGCGCTCCGGCCGGTCGCCGGCCACCTTTCGACGATCCTGTTCGCAGCGGGATTCATCGGGGCCGGTTTCCTCGCGATCCCGGTGCTTGCGGGCGCGGGCTCGGCAGGCCTGTCGGGCCTGCTCGGGCGGCAGTGGGGGTTCTCGCGCGCCCCCCGGGATGCACCCGTCTTCTACGGCCTCGTCGCGGCCGGAACCCTCGGCGGCACCGCGCTCACGCTGCTGGGCATCAACACGATCAAGCTGCTGGTGGTTGTCGCCCTCATCAACGGCCTGGCGGCGGCGCCGTTTCTCGTCGTCGTGATGCTCATCTCCGGTAACCGCGAGGTGATGGGCGAGCATCGCAACGGCAAGCTGGCCCGGACGTTGGGTTGGTTGACCGCGGGCCTGATGGGGCTGGCGGCGATTGCCCTCGTCGCGACCGGGGGCGGCCTGTGAACCGCTCCACACATGGAGAATTCATCTTCTAGTTACGCCCACGTAACGGGCGAGCCGTGGTTGCTGTCAGCCAAGTCCTCGATGGTGCGGAGGGCTCCCACCCGAGTGATCTGGCTGCCACCCCTCGTTCGCCGAATTCGGCGTCGAGCCGGCAGCGAACCTTCCCGTGAGAAGGAGGTGAACCATGGGACACGTCGAGGAGTTCTACCTTTCCCTGGAGCCGGTCTGTAAGTGCCGGTGTTCCATCCGGGACCACATGTACGCCGAGAACGGTGTCTGCGCCTGCGGGTGCCCCGAGTTCCGGGCCACGATGGACGACGACCTGATCGCCCAGGACCCCGGGGCTTCGATGGCTTCGTAGAAGTCCGTCCGACACCGTCGCCTTCCGGGAGGGGGCCTATCACGGGATGATGCCGACGACCACCCTCCCGGCGGGGACGCTCGAGCCGTAGTAGGCGGCGTTGCCGAAGGCGAAGATCCCGCCGTCCGACGCCACCATCCAGTAGCCCTGACCGCTCGGCGTCTCGGCTCCGCCCACGAGCGGCTTGTTCGGATGGGCCACGCCGCCGAGGGGAAGTTCGGTGCCGAAGGTCGAGACTTCACCGGTCGCGGCAACGGTTCGGTAGCTCATCCCCGGCGTGGCCGAGGACGACGCGGGAGCGGACTCGCCGAAGTCGTTGATCGCCGTGACGAGGATCGAGTAGGTGACCCCGTTGCGCAGGTTCGGCACCGTGACGCTCCGGGTGTCCGGGCCCGTGAGGATCGTCCGGCTATCCGGTGAGATGGACACCGCCGGTGGCAACGGACCCGGCCGGTGTGCTATCGGGTCGGGCCGAAGCGCTCGACGCGGATCCTGTCCGCCGGGGTTCCGGCATCGGCGAGGAGCCCGGTCGCGGCGTCGGCGAAGCCGGGCGTCCCGCACACGTACGCGGTCGCATCCGGTGCGATAGGGGCCGGCAGGTCCCCACGGTTCAGCCGGCCGACCGGCCGCGGCCACGACGGAGGAGTTGCCCGGGTGTAGACGATCGTGGTCTCGGGACCGGGGAGCTCAGCTGCGTAGTAGAGGTCGGCAGGGCTGCGGGCCGAGACGACGAGTCGGAGGAGATCCGACCGTCCAGACCTGCGGGCGAGGCGGAGCATCGCCATGAGCGGCACGACCCCCGACCCGCCCCCGACGAGGAGGGCCGGGGCGTCACCCCGCCAGACGAACCAGCCGCCGATGGGCCCCCGTACCTCGATGGCGTCGCCCGGCACGACCACCTCGTGCAGGAAGCTGGAGACCTCACCGTCGGGGAGGTGCTCCACGGTCAGCTCGATCTCGGCCGACCCGTCGGGCGGGCTGGCAACCGAATAGGAGCGGGAGGCCGTGTACCCGTCGGGGGCGGTGAGGCGAACGATGTAGTGCTGCCCGGCTAGGTGTATGGACGGGTGAGGCAGGGCCAGGCGGAAGGTCTTGGCGTTGGCGGTCTCGGCCCGGACCTCGACCACGGTGGCCATCTCCCACGGCCCCCGACGGGGTACGGGGGGGTGATCAGTCACCCTGGTAACGCTGCTCGAGCCACGGGTCGCCGTGATCGTGGTAGCCGTTGCGTTCCCAGAACCCCGGCTCGTTATGGTCCTGGAGCTCGAGGCCGGAGACCCATTTCGCGCTCTTCCAGAAGTACAGGTGGGGCACGATCATCCGGGCAGGGCCCCCGTGCTCGACCGGCAGTGGGTTCCCCTCGTAGTCCCAGACAACCCAAGCCTTGCCGCTGGTCACGTCGTCCAACGGGAGGTTCGTCGTGTAGCCGGTGTGGCCCAGGGCGAGGACGTGCGTGGCGGCGGGAAGTGGACGAGCCGCAGCGAGCAGCGCGTCCACCGACACGCCGGTGAATTTCACGCCGAGCTTGGACCAGGTGGTGACGCAGTGGATGTCGCCCTCGAAGCTCGACGTCGGGAGGGCATGGATCTCGTCCCAGCTCCAGGTGGTCGGCCGCTCGACGAGCCCGCTGACCTTGAACGTCCACGTCTCGGTCGACAGCTTCGGGGTCGCCTCGGCGGTCAACACCGGCCACGTCGAGCCGACGTCGTACTGGCCGGGGGGGAGCCGGCTGTCACGAGCCCCTTGCCCCCGACCGCGGAAGCCCCTCGTGAACCTCATGCCGCGCCTCCTTTTCGTTTCACTGTCGCATCGCCGGGCAGCGATAGCAAGGCTTCGGGGCACAGCTCCGCCGCCCTCCAGCAATACCAGGCAACGACGGTGCGGAAGGGGTGGAAGCGGTCGCCCTCGGGTTCGAGGGCCTTGGGTGTGGGGATCTCGGCCAGACCCTGCACCACCGCCCACCCCTTGCGGACCCCGTAGTCGAGGACCGGCCAGACATCCATCCGCCGGAGCTCGAAGATGAGGAACATCTCCGCGGTCCATGGGCCGATCCCCCGGACCTCGGAAAGCCGCCGGACGATCTCGTCGTCGGGCATGCGCCGAAGCCGGCCAAGCGGCACCGTCCCGTCCAGCACCTTGGCTGCGAGATCCTTGATCGAGAGGGTCTTGTTCGACGAGAGACCCGCAGCCCGGAAGGCGGCGTCCGGGGTGGCGAGGACGCCGTCGGGGACGAGCCCGCCGGGGACGAGGGCGGCCACCCGGGACCAGATCGCGGCGGCGGCCCGCCCGGCGAGCTGCTGGTAGACGATGGCCTGGGCAAGGGCAAGGAACGGATCGGGCTGGCGGGACTTCGGGAGCCGTACGGGGCCGGCTCGCAGGATCATCCGAGCCAGTGCCGGATCCCGCCCGGCCACGTCCGCCGTGGCTGCGGCGAGGCTGACCCTGGCTCCCATGGTGGCCCAATATACAGAGGGCTCGGAGGTGGGAGGCCTGTGGACCAGCGCCTCGTTTCAAGCCGGTCACGGTGGCACGACGGCTATTGCGGCGGGGACTCCTTGGAACGCAGTTCGGCGACCCACTCCCGGAGGCGGGGCAGATGCTCGGCATAGTGCCGGGGTCCGGCCTTGCGCAGGGAGGCAACGGCGGAGGGCGGGATGTCGGTGAGGTCATGGAGGTGATGGAGCAGGCGGCGATGGGTCATCTTTGCCTCGAAGAGAACGATCGACAGGGGCTGGTCCCGGTTCGCGTCGACGAAGGTGTCGTTTCGGGCATCCACATCGACGTCGCCGCCCGTGTAGGTGCCCGCCTTGATCTGCTCGAGCGCCAGGCTGGCCTCGGAGAGCCAGCCGGCGACATGCGCAAGGAAATCCTTGACGGACCACCCCGGCAGGTACCCGGTCGTCTCGGCCTGTTCGGGGCTCAGCGATTCAACGAGTCCCTCCAGTTCGTCCCATCCCGCCTTCTCGGCCTGGAGGAAGGTCGGCAACGAGTTCTGCTCGTCCGGACTCATGTCTCAAACCTTACCCGGGTGTGCCGGGTGAGTCCGAGAACGCCCTGACGTGATCGGCGAACAGCTCCGGTACTGATCGAGGAACCCGTGATGCGCGGATGAGTTCGCCGTGGCCGACGCGGTGGCCGAGGCCGTCGGGCTGGGAACCGTGGCCGCCGGGCCGCTGACCCTGGTGCTACGGGCAGTTGTGGATGTCGCTCGTCGCAGAGCCTACGATGTCGTCCACGCTGGTGCGCGCGCCCAAGGCGAGCGTTAGGAGGGGGACGCGACCTTCCAGAGGTGGCCGTCCGGGTCGCTGAAGTAGCCGAAGTACCCGCCCCACTGGGACGCCGCCGCTTCCTTCACGACGCCGCCCCCGGCGGCCACGGCGGCGCTCATGACCTCGTCCACAGCTTGGCTCGACGGGACGATATAATGGAACGACACGCCCCGGAAGCCCGAACCCTCAGGGGAGACGCCGGCGTCCTGGGCCGCTGCCTCCCACTCGTAGAGCGCGAGCGACGACGATCCGTCCCCCAGGTTGAACGACACGAAGTTAGGATAGTCCTGGTCGATCGTGCAGCCCAGGCCTTCCCCGTAGAACTTCTTCGAGCGGGCCAGGTCCTCGACACCGATCATGATCGCGGTCACCTTCAGAGGCACGGCTGTCTCCCTTCCTGTGCGTTGCGTTTGAACACGTCAACCCCTATGACGAACCGGAACGGCAAGGTGTGACTGGGTGCACCGTCGCCCGCCCCTGACCCAGCCGAACGTGGTGGAGTTGGTCAGCTGGCTGCGGTCGTCGGTGCCGGTCCAATTTGAAGCTCTGCGATGCGACCGTCGAGGAGACCAAAACGGTATTTCAGGTCCACGGTGCCGCCAGGAAAGTTGCCCTCCAGGTGGGTGAGGAGGTCGTACCAGTCAAGGCCGCGCCGCTGGCCAGCAGGTTCGTTGCCGAGGACCTGGAGTGTGTACTCGTAGGCGGCGGCGACATCCTCCCGCCATTGACGGATCTCGGCGTGACCGTGCCGGGACGTGCCCTCGTCGGTGACGACGGCGTCGGGGGTGAAGCAGCCGATCAGCGCGTCGATGTCCCGGTCCTCGGCGGCTGTGAAGTACTCGGCGATGATCGGTGACAGCGTAAGACAGCCTCCTGGGTCAGCGGCGCCTTCGGTGGGGATGGCCGACCATCCCAACGGCCAGCTCGACCAGCAGGCCCCCGCTGACCAAGGCTATGGCAACCGCGATCCAGGGCGTGGTGTTGTCTCCCGTCACGGGGAGTGCCTTGCCAGAGAGGGCGGGGGTTGGGAGCGGTGGGGACGGCGTGGGCACCAGCGTCGGCGTCGGCGTCGGGCTGGGGCAGAGGATTGACAGGAGACCGAGCAGCGGCGAGCACGTGGGCGT
>DASPZW010000532.1:0-2773 GCA_035636055.1 Actinomycetota bacterium | reverse complement strand
AAGGGAAGACCGACGGCTGCTGCCAGCCACCGCAGGGCATCCGGATGAGGGATGCGCCCTCGTTCGTAGCCGAGGACTGCCTGGCGGGTGGCCCCCGAGTGGGTGCCTTCGTCTCGGGCGGCCGCGTGCATGCCCCTGGCGACGCCGTTCAGAGAGAGGCCCTGTCGCTGTCGAGCCCCCGAGACGAGCTGTGCGAGAGGAAGGTATTCCATTGACGAGCCCACATGCCGCGATCCTGTCGCCTAAGGCGACCTTGTCGAATCCTATAGCACCCTCAGGGCTCACAGTGTTGTCAGATTGTTGCTAGTTCAGGCCACCGCAGGGAAGCCGCTCTCAGTACCCGTCGCTAACCTTCTTTGTTTTGATAGATCGCATTATGAGCCCTCAGCACACAAAGATGGATTTCCCAGGCAACGTCTGCCCGGCTGCGCACTCTCCTAGGGGTACAGGTGGCACGAGACCAGGGAGCCGCCGACGTCCACCGGCGTGGGGTCACGGCCCTCGCTGAGCCCAACCACCACCATCGGTCCGACGGCGGCGATGGACTCGATACTGCGGAATGCGGGGGGCCCCTCGTCCCGCAGCCGCTCGAAGAAGGCCACCACCTCCGCCGGGCCGCCCGAGCGCCCCGGCCGGACGACCAGCCGCCGGCCTTGGGGAAGGAGTCCCCCGAGCAGGGCCCGCTCCCATGCGAACTCGTCCTCGGGCAGCCCCGTCCAGCGGGCCTCGAGCGCGTCCACGAGATCCTTGCCCTCCAAGCCGCACGGGGAGAAGGCGCGGGGGCAGCGTGGGTGGAAGCGGCAGTTCGCCGGCGGTGAGGCGGCGTCGGGGATCTCGCCGCCGGGGATGTCCTTCTTCGCCCGCCGGGCGGGGTCCGGCTGGGGGACGGCGGCGAGGAGGGCTCTCGTGTACGGGTGGCGAGGCTGGGCGTAGACCCCGCGGGCCGGGCCCTGTTCGACGACCTGACCGAGGTAGAGGATGGCGATGGAGTCGCAGACGAACCGTGCGGCTGCGAGGTCGTGGGTGATGAAGAGGTAGGTCAGGCCGAGCGAGCGCTGCAGATCGAGCAGCAGCGAGAGGATCTTGGTCCGGACGCTCGCGTCGAGCATCGACACCGGCTCGTCAGCAACGACGAACTCCGGTCCCAGCATCAGGGCCCTCGCGATGACCGCTCGCTGCTTCTGGCCGCCGGAGAGGTCGGTCGGGTAGGCGTCGAGGAAGCGTTGGGCAGGCTCGAGGCCCACGCGCTCCAGCATGTCGCCCGCCCGGCGCCTCGCCTCCTGGCCGGTGGCCAGGCCGTGGATCACGAGTGGGTGCGCCACGGCCGCGCCCACCGTCATCGCCGGGCTCAGCGCCGCCTGCGGGTCCTGGAACACGATCTGCATCCTGCGGCGGTACGGGCGGAACTGGCGGGGGCTGAGGGCCAGGATGTCCTCCCCGTCGAACAGGACAACCCCCGACGTCGGTTCGACGAGGCGGAGGATGGACCGCCCCAGGGTCGTCTTGCCGCTCCCGGACTCGCCGACCACCCCGTAGATGTGGCCCTGCTCCACCGACAGGCTGACCCCGTCGACGGCCGTGATGGAAACCCCGGGCCGGCCGGCCAGGCGGGAGAGGAAGCTCCCGGAAAGGGAGAACGACGTGCGGAGGTCCCGCGTCTCGACGAAGGCCACTTGCTACCCGCTCGGGTGGGGGGCGGGATGCGAGCCGACGGGCACGTGGAGCCAGCACGCGACGGTGCCGTCACCGACGGCGACCGGCGGCGGCTCGGTGGTGCGGCACACGTCCATGACGTGGGGACACCGGGGATGAAAGCGGCATCCGGCGGGGGGATCGGCGAGGTCGGGCGGCGATCCCGGGATCGACGACAGGGTCTCGCTCTGGAGGTGGATCACCGAGGCGACGAGGCCCTGGGTGTAGGGATGTCCGGGCCGGGACAGCACCTGGTCCACGCTGCCGACCTCGACGATCTTCGCGGCGTACATCACCGCAACCCGGTCGCAGGTCTCCGCCACGGCTCCGATGTTGTGGGTGATGAGGAGGACCGCGATCCCCTGGTCGTCTGCGAGGCCGCGGAGGATCTCCAGGATCTGCGCCTGCACGAGCGTGTCCAGCGCCGTCGTCGGCTCGTCGGCGACGACGAGGCGGGGTCGCAGGACGATGCCAAGCCCGATCATGATCCGCTGCCGCATCCCCCCCGAGAACTCGTGGGGGTACTGGGAGGCACGGCGTGGCGGGACGCCGAGGGAGGCCAGCGTTTCGTAGCACATCCGGCGGGCCTCCTGTTTGGAGACCTCGGGGCGGTGCGCGGTGATCATCTCGACGAAGTGGTCCTCCACCCGCATCAGCGGGTCGAGGCGGCTCATCGGCTCCTGGAAGATCAGGGAGACCTGCTCGCCCCGCAGCTCGCGACGTTCGTGCGGCGACAGCGACATGACCGCAACCCCTGCGACCGACAACACTCCATCGCACCCGGCCCCCTCCGGGAGGAGGCCGAGGATCGCCCGTCCCAGCGAGGACTTGCCGCACCCTGACTCGCCCACAAGACCGAGGCACTCCCCGGCCCCGAGCGAGAGATCAATGCCGTCCACGGCCAGGAGCGGACCGCGGGGCGTCGCGTACCAGACCCGGAGGTCCCGGACGTCCAGCACCGCCGCCACTCCGGGGCCGGTCAACGAACTCCCTCCCCGCCCGGAACGTCACCGGGAACCTCGCCGGGGATACCGCCGGGCAGCACCGCGGGGGCGCCCGAGGCCCCCGGCCGCCCGGCGAC
>DASPZW010000531.1:0-2150 GCA_035636055.1 Actinomycetota bacterium | reverse complement strand
GGACGTCCCAGGAGCTCGTCCCGCCGGAAGGGTGGGCCGTCGGGCCGACGAACCTGGAAGAGCTCGTCCTCGCCTACCTGCGATCAGGCTCCGCGAGTGCCCTTCCCGGGCCCCGGCCCTCGCCGGACGCCGACGTCAGGGCCACGGCATGAGCTCGACCACCGTGGAGGCGACCTTCCGTCCCCCCAGGCGGGGCATCCTGCGCGGCCTGCCCTGGGTCACCTGGCGCCAGCACCGCCTCGCCCTCGGCGGCGCCCCGGTGGTGCTCGGGGGCGTCGGCGCCTTCATTGTCGTCAGCGGCCTGGCCATGCACCATGCCTTCACCCAGACGGGGCTAACGACCTGCGGGAGCATCGACAGCTCCTCCTGCCAGGTGCCGCTCGGCATCTTCCAGCAGCGCTACGTGAGCCTGGTCAACTTCCTGCCCCAGATCCTCACGATGCTCCCCGGGCTGTTCGGCGTCTTCCTGGGCGCCCCGGTCGTGGCCCGGGAGCTCGAATCCGGTACCTACCACCGCTTCGTCTGGACCCAGGGCCGCAGCCGGGTGCGCTGGATCGCTGTCAAGCTGGCGATCCTCGCCACCGTCCTGACCGTCCTGGCGCTCGGCTTCTCCCTCCTCTTCACCTGGTGGTACGGGCCGTGGGTGTCCATCCTCGGAAGGTTCCCCCCCAGCCACGGCTACGAGGTCTCCGGCCTCGTGTTCGCCGCCAGGACCCTGTTCGCCTTCATGCTCGGCGCCCTTGCCGGCACGATCATCCGCCGGACCGTCCCGGCAATGACGGCGACCGCGGCCGGATGGCTCGCCGTGGTCCTGTCCTCCACGATTGGCTCCGCGGGCTCATCGAGAAGCCCGTCACACTGCTCACCACGTCGGGACGCGCACCCCCCTCGCGATCGAGCTCAGCGGCGGCAACAGCATCAGCCTGGGGACGAGCGCTCCCCATAGGGCATGGGAGCTGTCCCGCTGGACCCAGGACGCGGCCGGGCACCACCTCACGTCCTCGCAGATCTTTGCCCTACTCCAGCAGGCCCACGTCAACTTCGCTCCGCATGCGCCGGGCGCCGCCCGGGTGGGCCAGACGCCCCCACCCGGATCGGGCATCTCGCCGCAGGCCTTCGCAGACTGGCTGGCGCAGCACGGCTACCGGCTGGGGGTCAGCTACCAGCCGGCCAGCCGCTTCTGGCACTTCCAGGGTGTCGAGGCCGCGGCGTACGTGGTGCTTGGCCTCCTCTGCGCCGCCGCGACCATCTGGTGGATCCGGCGCCGAACGAACGGCCTAACCAGCCGGACGGGGTGCTTGGCCCTACCCGAAGGTGCTGAACCCGTCCCCTGTCTCTGAGAGAATCCGAGCATGAGCCCTCCGATGAACCCACAGGTTCACTTCATTACCCTCGGGGTGTCCGACCTCGCTGAAGCCCGCCGCTTCTATGTCGACGGCCTCGGTTGGCCGCCGGCCCTCGACGTGCCGGGGGAGATCACCTTCATCCAGGTCGGTCACGGCCTCCTGCTGGGCCTCTTTGGGGCCGCTGCCCTCGACGCCGACATCGGCCAGGGGGCCACGCCGACCGGTGGGCCGGCACCATTCAGCCTTGCCCAGGTGGTCGACACCGAAGACCAGGTGCGCGGGGTCCTCGCCGCAGCCGAAGCCGCTGGCGCAACAGTCTTGAAGCCGGCCCAGCGAGGAGACTTCGGTGGCTTCCACGGCTACTTTGCCGATCCCGACGGGTTCCGTTGGGAAGTGGCGACCAACCCGGGGTGGTCCGTCGACTCGGATGGAACGGTGTCGATCGGTCCAATCGAAAACGAGAACTGACACCTGCCGGGGGGGTCAGAGGTGGGGTAAGAAAGTGCTGGTATACGTACCAAAACTTCCACACCTTTTGAGCATGGGCTTTATCAGGGCCGTCGAGGGCAGTACTGCACCGGCTGCTCGGGGTAGTCGCCCTGGCTCCGTTGTTTGATCCATGGGGGGAGGGGCCGCTCTGGCGTGTACCAGCAGACGCCCCGTTCCAGCATCAACGCGCGCTTGTTGCGCTCGGCCAGCTTCGTTGCCGCCACGGCTGCTCCGAACCCAGTGCCGATGATGATGGCGTCGTAGTTCATCCGCCCCCCCTGCCGCCCGAAAGCCGCGCCTTGCTCTACAGCGTCT
>DASPZW010000530.1:0-5819 GCA_035636055.1 Actinomycetota bacterium | reverse complement strand
CGGTGACGTACCGGGACCTGTACCTGCGCCAGTACGTGATCAAGGGCGACGGGACCCAGCGCCGCTAGCGGGCCCCCGGAGCCCGGCAACGAGGATCAGTCGTTCTGACACGAGAATTCCAGAGCGGCGGCCGTCCATGGGGGATCGACCACTCTTCGTGGTCATTTCGGGGTCGCCATTTTCCCATAACAACCCTTTTGGGGGCCTTGCGGAAGCCCCGGACCCTAACTCTGGTTGTTTGACCACGCCTGGCGCGGCGAGACAGCCAAAGATGCGCGGGGACCCCGCCCACCAGGTACGAGGGCGACCACAGAACGTGGTAACGCTGGAGCGACGCAGCCGGTCCGAGGCCCCGCAAAGGACCCACTCTCATTCGCGGTCTCATTCGCGGTCTCAGTCGCGGGAGTGGACCCTGACGTAGGGTCCCATGCTGTTCTTTGTATGAAAACCATCGGATATCGATGCTCCTCGCACAAAGAAGGGTATCTGCCCCCATAGCCGGTCAGATCTCTGGGGTCAGCCAGCCGTTCGCCTCGGCGATCTGGGCGGCGTCAATGCGGTTGCGGGCGACGCCGGTCTTGCCGATGGCGGACGGCAGGTAGTTGCGCACCGTGCCCTGCGAGAGGAACAGCCGACGGGCGATGTCGGCCACGGTTGCACCGCTCTCGGCCGCCCCGAGCTCGTCGCGTTCGCGGGCGGACAGCGGGTTGGGCCCGGCCCGAGAGCCGGTCGACGTAGCGCCCGGCGATGGACGGCGATCCCCGCCGTCTCCAGCACCCGGTCGAGCGGCACGGGGTCGGGGTAGAGGGCCCGGACGAACCCGACGAGCTCGACCACCTTGACGCCGGGCATCAGGCCGCCGTCCTGCAGCGATGGCGGCGATGTGGCCGCCGGCGACCGCCTCGTGCGGCGGCATGCCCCGGACCGCCACCGACCCGGCGTCCGGCGCCAAGAGGCCGAGCAGCATGCCGATGGTGGTCGACTTGCCGGCGCCGTTGGAGCCGAGGACGGCGACGCTCTCCCCCTGCCGATGGTGAGGTCGAGCCCCTCGACGGCCCGCACAGCCCCGAAACTTTTGTGTAGATCCTGGATCTCGATGGCGTTGGGTGTCACGTGGTCCCTCCTGTGTGAGTACAGGAACCACGCATGGAGCGCGGGGTGCCAGCGGTAGTGTGCCCCGTCATGACATCGCCGTGACACTTGTCACGTTCGGGGCCCCATCGTCCTGTCAGGGGTGTATGGAATCGGGCCCTTTTGACACCCCGCGGGCCCGCTTTACAATAGGAACGATTTTCGGCCACCCCGCCCGACGCAGTTCCACCCGCTGCACCGGCTGCACAATTGGGGGGCCACCCGAGCAATGACGCTCGCGCGGTCCATGCGCGCGAGCGTTTTTTTATCCGGACGAGGAGTTAACAGGGGGTTTCATGGCCAGAGCGAGCAAGGCCGGGGTGCGCAGCGGTAACCGGGACATCTTCGACCCGAATCACGAGCGGGATGCCTGCGGGGTCGGCTTCGTCGCCGACGTGGAGGGGCGGGCGAGCCACTCCATCCTCGAGACCGCCGTCTACTCGCTGTGCCGCGTCCGCCACCGCGGCGCCCTCGACGCCGACGGCAAGAGCGGGGACGGCGCCGGCATCCTGACCTCGCTGCCCACCGAGTTCTTCGCCGCCGAGGCCGCCCGGATGGGAACCCCTGCCGACCCGGCGTTCATCGGCGTCGCCGTCACCTTCGTCTGGAGCGATGGGCACCGCAGCATCATCGAGGAGGCCTGCCGCTGGGAAGGGATCGAGGTCCTCGGCTGGCGCACGGTCCCGATCGACGCCGAGACCCTCGGTGACCGGGCCAAGGCCACCCAGCCGCTGATCGAGCAGGCCATCTTCCTCAAGCCGATCGGCGTCGACGCCGCCGAGGCCGAGCGGCGCTGCGTCCGTGCGCGCAAGCGGGCCGAGAAGGGCTGCGCGGAGGTCGGGATCCGGGTCTACTTCCCCTCGTTCTCCTTCAGCACCATCACCTACAAGGGGATGTGCCTGGCCGACAAGCTGGCGGACTTCTACCTCGACCTGGGCGACGAGCGGTATTCGGTGCCGCTGGCGATCTTCCACCAGCGCTTCTCGACCAACACCCTGCCCACCTGGGAGCGGGTCCAGCCCTTCCGGATGCTCTGCCATAACGGCGAGATCAACACGATCCAGGGCAACGTCAACCGGATGCGGGCCCGGGAGGGCCGCCTCGGCAAGATCAACCTGCTGGAGGAGGAACTGCTGCGGCCGGTGATCGACACCTCGGGCTCGGACTCGGCGATGCTCGACAACGTGCTCGAGCTCATCACCCGGGAGGGCCGGGACGTGCGGCACGCCGCGGCGATGCTGATCCCCGCCGCCTGGGAGACGCTGACCGACATCGGCGACGAGGTCCGGGACTTCTACCGCTACCACGCCTGTCTCGTGGAGGCCTGGGACGGCCCGGCGGGGGTCATCTTCACCGACGGCGTGCGCGTCGGCGCCGTCCTCGACCGCAACGGGCTGCGCCCGATGCGCTACGTCGTCTGCGAGGACGGCCTGATCGCCTGCACGTCGGAGGCGGGGTCGGTCTACACGCGGGGCCACGGCAGGGTGCGCCGCGGCAAGCTCGGCCCCGGCCAGATGATCTGCGTGGACCCCCCCACCGGCGGTGGCAGCGGCTTCGAGGAGAACCCGGTGCGGGACCGGCTCGCCAAGGCGCGGCCCTACGGGACCTGGGTCGAGGTGTACCTGAAGCCCGCCCCGCTCGGCGAGCCCAACCCCGAGATCCCGGCCGACCTCGTCCGCCGGCAGGTGGTCTTCGGCTACTCGCACGAGGACTTCACGACGGTGATCCGGCCCATGGCGACCAGCGGCCACGAGCCGACCTCCTCCATGGGGGACGATACGGCCCCCGGCGGCCTCGCCAATCACTCCCGGCCCGTCTACAATTACTTCAAGCAGCGCTTCGCCCAGGTGACCAACCCGCCGATGGACCCGATCCGTGAGCGGGGGGTCATGAGCATCCGCACCCTCATCGGCCCCCACGACCCCGTCCTGTGGGAGCGCCCGGAGGGGGCGTCGCTGCTGGAGTTGGAGACGTTCCTGCTCTTCAAGGCCCCGGGCGGGTACCGCCTCGACGCCACCTTCCCCGTGGCCGACGGCCCGGCCGGGCTCCGCGCCGGGATCGAGCGCCTCGCTGGCGAGGCGGAGCACGCCGCGGGCCTCGGCAGCGGCATCCTGGTGATCTCGGACCGGGACATCTCGGCGAGCCGCGCCCCGATCCCGATGCTGCTCGCCGTCGGCGCCACCCACCAGCGGCTGCTGCAGACCGGCCAGCGGACGCGGGTGTCGATCGTCGTCGAGACCGACGAGGCCCGGGAGGTCCACCACCTGGCCTGCCTGCTCGGCTACGGGGCCGAGGCCGTCTGCCCGTCGCTGGTGCTGGCTTCCATCGCCGATCTGGTGCACAAGAACCGCCTCGGCGAGGACATCTCCGTCGCCGAGGCGCTCATGCGGTTCCGCAACGCCGTCGAGGAGGGGGTGTTGAAGATCCTCTCCAAGATGGGCATCTCGACCACCGACTCCTACCGGGGCGCCCAGATCTTCGACGCCGTGGGCCTCGGCTACGAGGTCGTCGACCTCTGCTTCACCGGCTGCGCCTCGCCACTCGGCGGGATCGGGTTCGAGACTCTCGCCACCGACGTGCTGGCACGGCACCGGCGGGCCTTCGACGACAGCCCGAAGCTGGTCAACCCCGGCTACTACAAGCACCACGCCAAGGGCATCGAACACCACGTCACCAACCCCGGCATCGTGGACTCGCTGCAGGAGGCGGTCCAGAACGGGGACTGGGAGGCCTACAGCACCTTCGCCAAGCTCGTCGCCGAGCGGCCGCCGACCGAGCCCCGGGACCTCCTCGAGGTGGTCGCCGCAGGCCCGCCGCTGCCGGTGGAGGAGGTGGAGCCGCTGTCGGCGATCACCCGGCGGTTCTCGAGCGGGGCCATCAGCCACGGCGCCATCGGCAAGGAGGCCCACGAGACCATCGCCCAGGCGATGAACCTCGTCGGCGGCAAGGCCAACACCGGCGAGGGCGGCGAGGACCGGTCCCGCTACGACAACGACAAGAACTGCCGGATCAAGCAGATCGCCTCGGGGCGGTTCGGGGTCACGCCCGAGTACTGCTCGTTCGCCGAGGAGCTCAACATCAAGATGGCGCAGGGGTCGAAGCCCGGCGAAGGCGGGCAGATCCCCGGCAAGAAGGTGACCGAGGAGATCGCCGGGCTCCGCCACACCCAACCGGGCGTGGCGTTGATCTCGCCGCCGCCGCACCACGACATCTACTCCATCGAGGACCTGGCCCAGCTGATCTTCGACCTGAAGCAGGTGAACCCGAAGGCCGACGTGTCGGTGAAGCTCGTCTCCGAGGCCGGCGTCGGGACGATCGCGGCGGGGGTCGCGAAGGCCCTGGCGGACGTCGTCCAGATCTGCGGCTGGGACGGCGGCACCGGGGCGAGCCCCCTGTCGTCGATCAAGAACGCCGGCCTGCCGTGGGAGATCGGCCTGGCCGAGACCCAGCAGGTGCTGATGGAGAACGGCCTCCGGGACAGGGTGCGCGTGCGCATGGACGGGGGCCTCAAGTCCGGCCGGGACGTGCTGATGGCCGCCCTGCTCGGGGCAGACGAGTACTCCTTCGGGACCTCCCTCCTGCTGGCCGAGGGCTGCATCATGGTGCGGGCCTGCCACCGGGACACCTGCCCGGTGGGCATCGCCACGCAGCGGATGGACCTGCGGGCCAAGTTCGCCGGGACGCCCCAGCGGGTCGCCACGTACCTGAACTTCGTCGGCGAGGAGGTCCGCCGGCTGCTGGCCTCGCTCGGCCTGCGGAGCCTCAACGACGCGATCGGCCGGGTGGACCTGCTCCGGCCCCGCGCGCTGCCCGGGCACCGCGCCGAGATGCTGGACCTGTCGATGCTGGTCGAGGCATGGGAGGGGCCGCGCCACTTCGTCGCCGCCCACCCGATCCAGCGGCCCCGCTCGGAACTCGGGGACCGGCTCTTCGAGGACGCCTTCGAGAAGGTGATGGCCGGCGAGGAGATCTTCCTCGACTACCCCATCCACAACTCGGACCGCACCATCGGCGCCCGCCTCGGCGGGGCGATCGCCCACGTGCACGCCGCCGCCCCGCCGCCGGGCAAGGTCCACGTCGACTTCACCGGCGAGGCGGGCCAGAGCTTCGGGGCGTTCCTCACCGAGGGTATCGACTTCCGGCTGCTGGGCGAGGCCAACGACTACGTCGGCAAGGGCATGGGTGGCGGCCGCATCGTCATCATCGCCCCCGAGGACGACGCTGGCGACCCGTACCTCCTCGGCAACACCTGCCTCTACGGCGCCACCGGGGGCCGGCTGTTCGTCGCCGGGCGGGCCGGCGAGCGGTTCTGCGTCCGCAACTCCGGGGCCACGACGGTCATCGAGGGCGCCGGCGACCACGCCTGCGAGTACATGACCGGCGGCACGGTCGTGATCCTCGGCCCGACGGGGTGGAATCTCGGGGCCGGGATGACCGGGGGCCAGGCCTACGTCTACGACCCCGACCTCCGGATGCCGGCCCGGGTCAACCCCGAGCTGGTCTCGATCGCGCACCCGGACGGGCCGCAGCAGACGTTCCTGCGGGGCCTCGTCGCCCAGCACGCCGAGCTGACGGGTTCGCAGCGCTCGGCGGCCCTGCTGGAGGACTGGAAGGAGCAGGCGCACAAGTTCTGGCGTATCGCCCCCAAGGCCGAGGTGGCCAAGATCGAGGGGAGCCACGAGGGGTCG
>DASPZW010000529.1:0-7039 GCA_035636055.1 Actinomycetota bacterium | reverse complement strand
ACCTTGACCCGAAGGACGTCCGCGGCGAGGTGGCCTTCCGTGACGTGTGGTTCCGCTACGACGAACCCCTGCCCGAGTCCACCGCCCGGGAGTGGACCCTGGCGGGTGTCGAGTTCGACATCCAGCCTGGCCAGCTGGCGGCGCTGGTCGGGCCGTCGGGCGCGGGCAAGACCACGACCACCTACCTCGTGCCGCGCCTCTACGACGTGCAGCGGGGGGCGGTGGAGATCGACGGCGTGGACGTGCGCAAGATCGCACTGGAATCGATCGGCAGTCTCATGGGTGTCGTCACCCAGGAGACCTACCTCTTCCACACGACGGTCCGTCGCAACCTCAAGCAGGGCAAGCTCGACGCCACCCAGGAAGAGCTCGAGGCCGCCTGCAAGGCTGCGTTCATCCACGACCGGATCGTGGAGCTGCCCGAGGGCTACGACACCGTCGTCGGCGAGCGCGGGTACAAGCTGTCCGGGGGTGAGAAGCAGCGCCTCGCCATCGCCCGCGTCATCCTGAAGGACCCCCGGATCCTCATCCTCGACGAGGCGACCTCCAGCCTGGACACCACCTCGGAGCGCCTGGTCCAGGAGGCGCTGCGGCCCCTGATGCAGGGCCGGACCACGATCGCCATCGCTCACCGCCTCTCGACTATCCTGTCCGCCGACACCATCTTCGTGATCGACGGGGGGAGGGTCGTGGAGCGGGGCACCCACGAGGAGCTGGTCCGCCAGGGAGGCCTCTACGCGGAGCTCTACGAACAGCAGTTCCGTGGTGGCCTCGTGGAGGCGGAGTGCGAGGACGGCCTGGTGCTGGCCACGGGCGCCGTCGTCCCCGCGGGGACCGACCAGGGCTGAGCGTGTCCGTGTCCGGCCAGCGCCAGGAAACCTACACCCACGGCTACGAAGCGTGGGCCAGGGACTGGATGGTGCAGCGCACCGCCATCGAGGCCGCCGACTTCCTGCTCCCGTACCTGACTGCGGGCATGCGGGTGCTGGACTGCGGGTGCGGGCCCGGGTCGATCACCGCCGGCCTCGCCGACATCGTGGCCCCGGGTGAGGTCATCGGCATCGACATCGAGCCGAGGCAGGTGGAGGCGGCGACGGCTCTGGCGGCCGAGCGGGGTATCGGCAATGTGTCGTTCCAGGTCGGCAGCCTCTACGACCTCCCGTTCCCGGACGCCTCGTTCGACGCCGCCCTCGCCCATACCGTCGTCGAACACATCGCCGACCCCGCCGCCGCATTCCGGGAGGTCTGCAGGGTGCTGCGGCCCGGCGGTGTCTTTGGCGTCCGGGACCCTGACTACAGCCTTGCTCGCACCGAACCCTCCACCGAGGCGAGCCGGGAAGGTCTGTCCCTGATCCAACGGGTCCAGGCCCTGAGCGGTGGGAGCCCCTCCTACGCACCAACCCAGCGCGGGCTGCTGCTGCAGGCCGGATTCGCCCGGGCGGAAGCTGGCGCCGGGGTGTTCTGCCTCGGGACGCCGGAGGAGACGGCCATGATGCCGTTCCTCATCCAGGGATGGATCCGGGAGGCGGCGTTTGTCCAGGCGGCTGCACAGTGCGGCTACGACGAGGCCGCCCTGGACCGGCTCCTCGACGACGTCAAGGCCTGGAGCGTGCGCCCCGATGCCTTCTGGGTCCTCGTCCTCTGCCACGCAGTCGCCTGGAAGTAACGAGGCCCCGCTCCGAGTGCCCCCTTAGGGCTCGGCCGACCGCCGGGACTCCGAATCTTTCAGTAAAAACCGGTGTTCTACACCGGTCTATACTCAAAGAAGCTTTGGATGAACCCGGGATGTCATAACCGGTCCTCCCCCCGGCGTCAGGCTCCCGGCCCCCCATTGGGGGCCGAGCGGGCGGAGCGGGCCTGGTGCATGACGTTGCGGAACTGCTCCAGATGGGCGTCCTCATGGGAGAGACCGCGCACGAAGCGCTCCTTGGCCTGCGCCCAGGTCGGTGTCGCCGGATCGTCGTCCACCTCGGACGGGGGGGACGACGGCCACATCTGCAGGCTCGCCAGGCGGATCCTCCGGCTCTCCTCCAGCCGCCGGCGGCACTGGTCGATGGTCGTGACCGTCCGCCACGGCACCTCCCAGCGGGACCGGCCGTGGAAGGGTACGCCGCGGGCGAGCTCGGCGGCCAGGGCGGCGGACTCCTCGGCAGACGCCGTCACATGCACGACGAGGTGCCCGAGGCTCCAGGCGAGGGTCTGCTCCGCCGGGTCTGCAGCCGCAGGGTCGTTGGCAATGGGGTCGTCCGGGACAAAGGTGACGTCGTGGTCCGTCGCCTGCGCAAGGATCTCCTCGATCTGGGCGATGGAGGCGTCGGTGGCCCGGGCGAGGTCCTCGGGGCTCAGGTCGGCGACAAGGTCGGCGAGCCGCGCCTCCCGGGCGCGCACCCGGCCGAAATCGATGGACATGGTCCCACTGTAGCGGGGGCCGCCCGGACGGAGCCTCTCAGGCTGCGCGCTGCCACGGGGAAGTCCAGCGGGGACCGCTGCCGGAGCGGCGCTGGCCGGTGCCCTGGCCGCTGCCCAGGCTGAAGAGCGGGGCGGCGTGCTGCTGCCGGAGGGCGCGTGGACGGAAGACCATGAGGAAGTTGCGCACCGAGAAGGCCGCGAGGGCGAGGCCGGACATCCCGACGAGGATCCAGATCCCGCCGTTCACGTGCGTGGTGTGGGCGATAGGCTTGGCGGCAATGGGCTGAGCCGGCGCCGGGGCCCGTGCGGGGACGGGGGCAGTCGTGGGTTGCGCAGGAGCAGCGGCGACCGCTGCCGGCTGCACGGCTGCCGGTGCCACCCCGGCAGGCACGACAGCCTTGGGCTTGACGGGGGCGGCGGCGACCGGGGCCTTGGCGACCGGGGCCTTGGCGACCGTGGCTGCTACCGGGGTGACGGGCTTGGTCTGGACAACGGGCGCCGCTGGCTTGGCAGCCACGGCTGCGGGTGCCCCACCGGGGATCTGCGCGAAGTCCTCGGTCACGTAGACCCAGTTCTTCGAATCCAGGGCGATGCCCACGCCCACGAAGTTGAACCGAGCATCGAGGGTGACGTTGCGGTGGGGGATGTCGCTGAAGAGGAGCGCGTCGTCGGCTGCCAGCGTGCTGTCCATTGCGACATTTTCACCGAGATACGTGGCGCCCATGGATGCACGGCCCTTGTTGATGAATCCCGCAATGTTGTGCCAGATGTCGCCGGCTGCCGCCATGTCCTGGGAGTGCTGTTGGGCCACCGAGTGGGCCCACCCGACCGGCTGCACCGGGCCGACCCCGGCAGCGGCTCGCTCCGCATTGATCATCGAGAGCATCTGCGCTTCGAGCGTGTCCACCGACAGGGGTGCGCCGGCGGGCTGCGACGGAGCGGGGGCCGTTGCCGGAACTTCGTTGCCAGGGTTGGGACTTGTGGCGGCAACCGCCGCCGTCGCTACCATCGCCGACAGGACGAGCGCGGCTCCCACCGGGATCGCGGCAAGCCACCTCCAACGCATGACCGTTCCTCTCCTGGGGTCTTCCGGCCGAGGACCTGGTGTCCTCCTGGTTGCCGTTCGGGTGACCCGACAGTTGAGTTATCGGTGGATTGTGGTTTTTTGAAATGGGTCATTCGGATCATTTATTGGCGTCTGGAACGATAGCTTTGAGCGGTTGACAAACTAGTAACTATCAACTCATTAGCGTTCATAATCTGGGCCGAATGAGCCAGCGCGCCATCCCCTGCAGGGGGGAGGCTGGCGGCTAGGGATGGCTACCAGCGCCATGGCTCGGTAGGCGTTCGAACGACATGCGACGTTCCGGTCCGAGGGGCCTACGCAGAAGTACCGGGCCCGGGAGGGTTGCTCAGGGAGTCGGCGGGGTGCCCGGCTCGCTCGCGGAGCCGGTGTGGGAGAGGGTGGGGGCATCCTGCGGCGGGGTGGCAGGCCCGGCGACCACCGCCAGCACCTCGTCGCCGTCGATCGTCTCCTTTTCGAGCAGCAGGTTCGTCAGGCGGTCGAGGGCGGCCCGGTGGTCGGACAGCAGTTGGTTCGCCCGGGCCGCCGCCTCCTTCAGCAGCCGCTCGACCTCCTCGTCGATGACCCGCTGGGTGGCCTCGGCATACTGGCGGCTGGTGATGGGCTGGTCACCGAGATAGGCGGGGTCTTCGGATGTGAACCCGACAGGACCGAGCCGCGGGCTCATCCCGAATTCCCGCACCATCCGGCTGGCGAGTTGGGTCGCGCCGGCAAGGTCGTTGGCGGCACCGGTGGAGACCTCCCCGAGGACGATGCGCTCGGCCGCTCGCCCGCCCATGCGGACGGCGAGCGAATCGGTCAGGTAGCTCTCGGGATACAGGTGGCGCTCGTCGACCGGCAGTTGCTGGGTCACGCCGAGGGCGTGTCCCGCAGGGAGGATCGTGACCTTGGAGACGGGGTCGGCGTGCTGGGACAGCACCGCCACCAGGGCGTGGCCCGCCTCGTGCACGGCGACGGACCGCTTCTCGTTCGGCAGGAGCGCGTTGGTGGCGTCGCGCCTGCCCAGCATGATCCGGTCCCTCGCAACGAAGAAGTCCTCCGTGGCGATCTCCTCCCGGCCGGCGCGGATGGCAACGATGGCTGCCTCGTTGACCAGGTTGGCCAGGTCGGCGCCGGAGAACCCCGGCGTCCCGCGGGACACGGCATCAAGGTCGACGCTGGCCGCCATGTTCTTCTTCTTGGCGTGCAAGGCGAGGATCATGGCCCGCTCCTTCTGGTTGGGCAGCGGGATCTCGACGTTGCGGTCGAAGCGCCCGGGCCGCAGGAGCGCCTTGTCGAGCGTCTCGGGCCGGTTGGTGGCCGCCATGACCACCACGCCGGTGGAGGGGTCGAACCCGTCCATCTCGGCGAGCATCTGGTTGAGGGTCTGCTCTCGCTCGTCGTTCGCCCCGAGGGCGGTGCCACCGCGGCGCTGCCCGATGGCGTCGATCTCGTCGATGAAGATGATCGAGGGCGAGCGCTTGCGCGCCTCGGCGAACAGGTCCCGCATCCGGGAGGCCCCCACGCCGACGAACAGCTCGATGAAGCTCGATCCCGTGACGGACAAGAAGGGCACGCCCGCCTCCCCTGCGACCGCCCTGGCCATCAGGGTCTTGCCCGTGCCGGGGGGGCCGACCATCAGCACGCCCTTCGGCCCGACCGCGCCGACCTTGGCGTAACGATCCGGGTTCTTCAGGAAGTCGACCACCTCGCTGACCTCCTGCTTGGCCCCCTCGTACCCCGCGACGTCGCTGAAGTGAGTCGACGGCTTGCTCGCGTCGTAGAGCTTCGCCTTCGAGCCGGTAATCCCGCCCAGGCCGCTGGTGAGCTGCCTGCCCGCCCGCCTGCCGAGCCACAGGAACAGGCCCAGGAAGAACAACAGGGGCAGGAAGCTGCCGATGATGCTGAGCGCGCCGCCGGTGGAGGGGCCCTGCCCGGTGACCTGTACGTTGTGGCTCTCGAGCAGGGGCGCCAGGGCGTTGTCCTGCAGCGGCACCGGGATCTGGGACTTGTAGGACTTGCCGTCGGTGAGCTTGCCCGTGATCGCACCGTTGGCGTCGATCGTGGCGGTCTTGACCTGGCCGCCGTTGACGTCGCTGAGGAACTGCGAGTAGGTGAGCGTGGCCGGCTGGTTGCTGGTGCTGCTCCCCAGCAACACCGGGCGCAGGAGCAGCAGCAACGTGACGGCGACCCCTGCAAGGATCAGCCAGCTTCGCCATGCGGGCGGCGGCGGCGGTGCCGGCCCCCGGGGCCGCTGCTCGCGGGAGGGGTCGGGACGCTTCACCGACTTGATGTGATGATCCACGAGATTCGCCTTCGGTACACGCTCATATGGCCTGGTTGGCCCGTTGACCCATGATACGGTGCTGACTCAGAACCGCCGCGGGGAGCACAGCGGCCCCACAGTTTCCCGGAGCTTCACGGGCCGGCGGCAGGTCGCTGACCCCCCATCTCCACGCCCCTCAGGTACGAGGACCGGACGGCGCCACCCGGGTGCTCCAGCTCCGGGTGCGAGGCGTCCGTGAACTCCATGAACTCACCGGTGATCAGGAATGCGACCTGCTCGCCGATGTCGACGGCGTGGTCGCCTACCCGCTCGATCTCTCGGGAGACGACATGCATGGCGATGCCCCACTCGAGCATGGCCTTGTCCGACGCGCCGTCGAGGACCTCGGCGAGCATGCCTCGGTTCAGGCGGTCGATCGGGTCGTCCATGGTGGTCAGCCGCCGGCAGAGGGTCAGGTCGCGCCGGTCGAAGGCGTCCATCGCCGCGGCGAGCATCTGGAGGGCAAGGCCACCCATCTCCTCGAGATGCTCGACCACCCTGGCGTTGCTGGGCAGTCCGCACGAAACCTTGACGATCTTGGCGATGTTGACGGCCATGTCGGCGACGCGCTCGAGGTGGACCTCCACGTGCAGGAGCGCCGTGAGCAGGCGGAGGTCGGATGCGACAGGCGTCTGGAGCGCGAACAGGTCCATGATGCCGCGCTCGATGTCGAGGTAGTAGGCATCGACGGCGTCGTCGCCGGCGATGACCTTGTCGCACAGCGCCCGGTCGCGGTCCAAGAGGGCACGCAGGGACAGGTCGAAGAGGTCCTGGGCCGCAACGCCCATGTCCTGGATCCCGCGCTCGAGGTCTTGGAGCTGTTCGTGAAAGTGTCGCCTGGGCTCTGGCATGCTGGAACCTCTCCACCCCGTGCAACCCCGCGAACCCCCGCCCCCTTATCATCGCGCAGGAGGGTGAACCATTCGTTCGCCTCAACTGCCGGAGTCGAACCAGGCAGTCGCTCCCGGCTCCATGACAAGCTGGCTGTCGTCATGAACCCCCCGATCCGACGGACCCCCCGACGGACCCCCCGACGGCGTCTGTCCGTCCTGTGCCTGGGGGCGGTGGTCCTTGCTGCCTGCAGCCCCGCCCACCCCCGGTTGGCGTCCTCGCCGCCGGCCTCGGCGTCCGCTGGGGTCCCCGGCCAGAGCTCGCTCCCCGATGTGCCGGCATCGACCGGGGTGACGTCGAGGCCGGCGGCGTCACTGGGCCTCGGTCCCCCCGCGGCGGTCGTGCCGAGC
>DASPZW010000528.1:0-4928 GCA_035636055.1 Actinomycetota bacterium | reverse complement strand
CTACGTCGACGGGGAACGGGCGACCCCGCAGCCGGGCGGGTTCTACGGGGGCTGGGTGACCTCCAGCGTCGCAGGTCCGTTCAAGGGCGTGCCGGGCTCGAATGCCTGGTGAGGCGATGAGTTCGGCTCCTCCCGGACGGTACGCGGCGGTCAACCGCCTGGCGATGTACTACGAAGTCCACGGCGCCCCCGGCGAACGGCCACCGATCGTGCTGCTGCACGGCGGCCTGCTCACCATCGACCTGACGTTCGGACCCATCCTCCAGGCCCTTGCGGAGCGACAGCAGGTCGTCGCCGTCGAACTCCAGGGCCACGGCCACACCGCCGACATCGACCGGGAGTTCTCCCTGGGCAACCTGGCCGGCGACGTCGTGGCGCTCCTCCGGCAGCTCGGGATCGGCACGGCGGACTTCTTCGGCTTCAGTCTCGGCGGCATGGTCGCCCTGGAGGTCGCCATCGGCGACCCCGATCTCGTCAACAGGTTGGTCCTGGCGTCGGTGCCGTTCCGGCCCGACGGCTACCACGAGGACGTCCGTCCTCCGGGCAGGCCCGGATCCAAGCGGATGCCGACCGAGGAGGACTTCCAGGTGATGGAGGACGCCTATGCCCGCGTTGCCCCCGACCCGGGCCACTTCTCCGAGTGCGCGGCCAAGGCCTCGGCGGCGGTCGAGTCCTTCGAAGGTTGGAGCCCCGATGTGCTGCGGGGGATCGGGGCGCCGACGCTTATCCTCGTCGGCGACACCGACTTCGTGCTCCTTGAGCACGCCGTCGAGATGTTCGAACTCATCCCCGGCGCCCAGCTGGCGATGCTCCCCGGCACCACCCACATGCAGGTGATGAGGGACGCCGACCGCCTGCTCTCCCTGATCGGACCATTCCTCGAAGGCTGATACCAGTTCTCGTAGCCGCCGACGCGTTGACCGCGCGTTTGACGCTTTTCTCGTTCGCCTCTAGCATGGCTGAGCTTTGTCTACTCCTGCGGGTGAGCTTGTGAACCCCCCCGCCCCGGTGACTTCCTCTGAGGAGCGCGCGTGGTGGGTGGTCGACGCGAGCGGCCAGGTCCTCGGCCGCCTCGCGGCTCAGGTCGCGCACGTGTTGCGGGGCAAGCACAAGCCCACCTTCGCCCCGCACCGTGACGAGGGTGATTTCGTCATCGTCGTCAACGCTTCCAAGGCGCGCCTCACCGGCAACAAGCTGAACGCCAAGATCTGGTACCGCCACTCCGGCTACCCAGGTGGGCTGCGGGCCATCCACTACGACAAGTTGATGGCCGAGCGGGCAGACGTCGCCGTCGAGAAGGCCATCCGCGGCATGCTGCCGCACAACCGTCTCGGGCGGTCGATGGCGAACAAGCTGAAGGTCTACAAGGGGCCGGAGCACCCCCACACTGCGCAGAAGCCGCAGCCCATGGCGCTGAAGAGCGCCGGCGGCGCCGAGTAAGGACGAGGAGAGTCATGGCAGTTGCGGAACTGTCCCGGGCAACCGGGCGACGGAAGGAAGCGGTGGCCCGCGTCCGGCTGGTGGCCGGCGAGGGGAAGTTCGTGATCAACCGCGTCCGCAGCCTCGAGGACTACTTCCCCAACCTCGCGGTCCGCATGACCATCCTCGAACCCTTCCGGGTCGCCGGACGTGAGAAGGCCTATGACGTGTTCGCCCTCCTCGACGGCGGTGGCAACACCGGCCAGGCCGGGGCCATCCGCCACGGCATCGCTCGTGCCCTCGTCGAACTGGACCCCGACCTGCGGCCCCCCCTCAAGAAGGCGGGCATGCTCACCCGGGACTCCCGGGCCAAGGAGCGCCGCAAGTACGGACTGAAGAAGGCTCGTAAGGCCCCCCAGTACTCGAAGCGATAGGGCCTTGGGCCGGCTGTTCGGGACGGACGGCGTCCGCGGCATCGCCAATCTCGAGCTGACCCCGGAGATCGCACTGCGGCTCGGTCGCGCCGCTGCCACGACCTTCCGCTCCCGTCACAAACGGCCCTCGGTGCTCATCGTCCGCGACACGCGTGCCTCCGGTGACCTGCTCGAAGCTGCCCTGTCCGCGGGCCTCCTCTCGGCCGGGTCCGACGTCTTCAACTGCGGCGTGCTCCCGACACCGGCCGCCGCATTCCTGGCGCCGGACGTCGGGGCCGATGCGGGGGCCGTCGTCTCCGCATCCCACAACCCGGCCAGCCACAACGGGATCAAGTTCTTCGGCCCGGACGGCTACAAGTTGAACGACGACGAGGAGGAGAGGATCGAGGCCCTCCTCGACACCCCCGGTGCTGCGGCGCTGGGGGCCGACGTGGGCCGGATCATCCCCCTCCCCGACGCCGAGGACCGCTACGTCGCCCATGCCCTGCGATCGCTGGAGGGGCGGCGCCTGGATGGCATCAAGGTCGTCGTGGACTGCGCGAACGGCGCCGCCGTCCGAACCAGCCCCCGGGCACTCGCCGAGGCGGGGGCCGAGGTGGTCGCGATGAACGTGGCGCCGGACGGCATGAACATCAATGTGGGCTGCGGCTCGACCGATCCGGAGCCGCTCGCCGAGGCCGTCGTCCGACTCCACGCCGACGTCGGGCTCGCCCACGACGGCGACGCCGACCGGGTCCTGGCGGTCGACAGCCGGGGCGACCTCGTCGACGGCGACGCCATCATCGCCATCCTTGCCACGGAACTGCACGAGGCCGGGCGACTCCCCGCCAACCTGGTGGTCACGACCGTGATGGCGAATCTCGGCTTCCGCGTGGCCATGACGGGGGCCGGGATCGACCTCGTCGAGACGGCGGTCGGTGACCGCTACGTGATCGAGGCGATGCGCCGGCACGGGGCGGGTATCGGGGGCGAGCAGTCCGGCCACGTCATCCTCGCCGACTGCTCGACTACCGGCGACGGGCTCATCACCGGCCTGCGGCTGCTCGCCCGGATGGCTTCGACCGGACGGCCCCTCGCGGACCTGGCCAGCATCGTCGAGCGCTACCCCCAGGTCCTCGTCAACGTGCCCGTCCGCGACCGTGACGCTCTCCGGGAGGCCGCAGGCATCTGGGAGGCGGTGGAGCTGGTCAAGACCCAGCTGGGCGGCCTCGGCCGGGTGCTGGTCCGGCCCTCGGGGACCGAGCCCGTCGTGCGGGTGATGGTCGAGGCGTCCGACGCCGGTGTTGCCGACGAGGCGGCGGCCAGCATCGTCGAGGCCGTCCTCCGGGATCTTGGTGCACCGGGTAGCTGAGCGATCCCTCAGGCTCTTCAGTCCGGCCGACCCCTCACCGATAAAATTAGTGGATGCACTTGAAGGGGGGAATGCGCCTGGCACACCACGTCGTGTTGCTCTGAGCGAGTTTTCACGCGCCCAGGTGGGAGCGGATTGCGGCAGCACCGAACCACAGCGCCTGGACTCGGCGTGAAGCCGAGTTGACGAGGAGAGGGATCTCGAAACATTCGGCGGGTGACCTCCGGTTTGCTACGGTCGTGACGATGGCGACAAATCCTGCGGGGTGACCCCGAGACAAAACGGCATCGGCGTAGCGCAATTCCTCAGCTTGGGGCGGCTCACCAGTCCATTTCGTTGCACACGCGGCCTCCCCTGCCGTCCTTGGGAGCGGTGGCGCCGTGCGTCCAAGCAGGCTCTCGAGCCAAGGAGAAAGTTCCGGCCATGTGCGGAATCGTTGCTGTGATGCGGAGGGGGCTCGACCGGCCGCCGCCGGCGACCGAGGACATCCTCGGTCCGGCGGAGGAGGCACTGGACATCACCATGGCCGCGCCCGAGGATCTCCCCGCCCTGGCCGGGGCACTGGACCGGGCGGCCGGCCTACTCGCCGGCATCGACGACCTCCTCAGGGGCGGACCGGGGCTGCGCTTCCTCATCGGCAGCCCGGACGACGCCGGACGGCTCGACAAGCTGGTCGCCGGCATCGAGGACGAGGTTGCGGTGATCGAGGCAACCGCGGACCGGGCCGCCGCGATCGGGTCCGGCCCCGAATGGGGCCCCTACGTGGACCACGGGGTGGACCCCCACGTGGACCCCGAGGTGGACCCCGAGCTGGATATGGAGGCGATCAACGCCGCCCTCGTGCACGTGAAGGACGTGTGCTGGGCGATCCGCCACGACCGCCTGCAGACCGCCGTCGAAGTGGCCGCCCTGGCGGGTCCGGGCGCGGGCCTCGCCGCCGTCGAGGCCTACGCCGCCATCGAGACCGCCCTGTCTGCCCTGGACCGCCTGGAGCTCCGGGGCCGCGATTCCTCCGGCCTGCACGTGCTGGTGGACGGGCACGGCCTGGATCTCGCCGATCCGGGCATCGCCGCAGAGCTGGCCTCCCGCGGGTCGGATCGCCTGTTCACGTCCGGGTCGGTGCGGCACCCGCTCGGCATGCTGGCCTTCGTCTACAAGGCGTCCAGCGAGATCGGCAGGCTGGGCGACAACGGCCGTGCCCTGCGCGCCGCCATCAGCGCCGACGGCCTGCTCCGGATGTCGCTGCGGGCTGCCGGCGTCACGGTCATGGTGCTCGGGCACACCCGCTGGGCAAGCGTGGGGCTGATCAACGAGGCCAACGCCCACCCGCTCAACCACGAAGAACTCGGCTCCCTCACGGGCGCCCCCTACGTCGTCGGTGCCCTCAACGGCGACGTGGACAACTACAAGGAGCTCGTTGAGCGCTACGGCCTCACGATTGCCGACGAGATCACCACGGATGCCAAGGTGATCCCGGCGTTGGTGTCCCGCCGGATCGCCGCCGGTTCCAGCGCCCACGAGGCGTTCCGCCAGACCGTGAGCGAGTTCGACGGGTCGGTGGCCATCGGTGTGGTGGCGGCCCAGAGCCCCACCAGGCTGATGCTGGCGATGCGTGGCAGCGGGCAGGCCCTCTACGTCGGCCTCGCCCCTGGCCAGTACGTGGTGGCGAGCGAACCCTACGGGGTGGTCGAGGAGTGTGCTAGATCGCTCAGGATGGACGGCGA